>JAZQUO010000048.1:0-15001 GCA_045631325.1 Oscillospiraceae bacterium | reverse complement strand
ATTATATATTTATGAATTTTTCAACACAAAAGCGCACCGGCAAAAAAGAAGCAGCCCGGAAGGGCGGCTTGTTTTTTTATTGCAACGGTGTTTGCCATATAATTTCATCTTCCATGGTGAAGAACCATTCTTCGCTTATTTTTTCACCGGAAATAAGTTCATATTCAATCGGAAGTCCGATTTTTTCTCCTGCATCATAAATAACTGCATCTTTCGCATATACCGTATCGAAATCTTTTACAATTTTATCATCCCACCTGGAAGTAGTTGAATTTCCTTTTTCGGCAATTTTTTCGTTTCTGTCAATATAGACTGTTATTCGAATAGCAATTCCGTCTTTTTCTTTTTCAAGAATTGCAAGGCGATATTCGGGACAATAATCCTTTGCCGCAGAAATATTGTTTACAGAAAAACCGGGTTTATCTTCTTTTCTTTCCCAATCTATCGTACAGATACTTCCGAAATAAATTTCGATTGCTTCGCCGATTTCGGCCGCATTTTTTGCTTTAGAAATCTCTCCCTTAACAAGTTCGCTTTTTGCCGTAAAATGGATATCTCCGTTTTTCGCAACATAAATATCGCCGATAATACCATGGAAAACAGCCTCATTGATTCGGATTTCAACGGTACTTCTTCCAAAATGGGTAATCATTCCATATTCAAGGAATTTTTCATTGTTTTTGTGCATCGGAATTGCCGGGGAAACTATCTGATCATTTCCGAATTCGTCGGTTATTCTTTCGCAATGCATTTTTATAAAAACTGTTTCTTCGTTTTCGTCAACAATTATTTCATCCGCAAAAATCCCGTTTTTCCGGATAAATCCCTTTTCCGCAATTCCTTTTTTTGTTATGAAAAGTTCGGATTTCCAGGCAGATTCACGCTGAATTTCGTATTTTTCATCAATGTAGGAAATAACTCCGTGTTCCTGAAGTTCAACCAGAATTTCATATTCGTTTTCACTGCTCAGAACATGATTGAATCCTCGTTTTTGCAAAAGATAACCGTCGCTCATGTTAAGCAAAAGAAAAATTACCGCAGTGGCAATGACAGAAAAAACAGCACAGATTCCTGCAATTTTTGCAAAATTCGCTTTCTTTTTCTCCGGAAGGCTTTCCGCAATTTCTTTTGCGTAATCTTTTGCGGTTCCTTCGTGGATTTCGGAAATTTCGGTTTGGTTTTCCTGCGCTTCAAAGTAAATTGCCGAAAGACTTTCAAGTGTTTCTTCCCTTTCGGGACATTTTGCGGAAGTTTTTTCGATATATTTTTTAACTTCGTTAAAATCTTCTTTATATTTTCCGTTAAGTTCAGCCATTTTCTTCACCTCCGTTTAAAATTTTGTTTACCGAAAAATCAAGCAGATTCCATATCTCCCTGAATTTTAAAAGTTTTTTTGCCATTTGATATTTTTATTCATCTTTTTCAAGACGATACGGCACAAAGAAAGGCAGCCTTCCCTCAGCAATCATTTGTTTAAGTCCGGGGTAATACCAATGTTCCATATCAATTTCTCCGAAAGTGATTTTTAGTTCTTCTCCGTTTTTAAAAGCTTCTCTGCATCCGGTGCAATCCGCATTTTCGTCCTCTGGTTCAAAGAATATCCAATATTTCAAATCCCTTCCGGTGGCGTCGCATGTCATAAGTTTACCGATATATGTTACGCCGTTTATTTCTGCCGTGACCGGTTCATGGAATTTGAAATTCCGGTAATACTGCGCCGTACCGTAAGTCATACACGGTTTGAAATGCATATAGCTTGTAAGAGAAGTTTGAATTGTTTTGGAAGTCATGAAAATATCGAAATAAGCATCTTTTTCAAATGTGACTTTATCAAAATAAATGCCAAGTTCCGAAAGATTTGAATAACTTTCCGGATCTCTCCAGTTTTCATCCGTAAGATTTACAATAAAATCCTCATCAGTATAATAAAGGCCGTATCCGTTGGTCCTTTCAAAAAATTTCATTCTGTAATTAAAGCCGCCAACATACATATTCCATACATCGCTGGTAAAAAACGCCGTCAGAATAAAGGCAACCGCCAAAACAGCAATTACAATTCTTTTTATGATTTTCTTCTTTTCCGGAGCCATATGCGGAAGACCTTCGACAATTTCTTTTGCGTATTCCTTAGCGGAATTTTCGTGAATTTCCGAAAGCGGTGTGTCGTTTTCCTGTGCATCAAGATAAATCGAATGAAGGGTTTCAATAGCCTCGTTTCTTTCCGGACATGTTTTTGCGTGCTTCTCAACATATTCTTTTACGTCATAAAAATCATAAATATATTCGCCTTTAAGTTCAGCCATTTTCTTCACCTCCGTTTAAAATTTTGTTTACCGAAAAATCAAGAACATTCCATATTTCCTTAAATTTTGAAAGTTCTTCTGCCCCCTTTTCGGTTGTGCAATAGTATTTTCTTGCGGGGCCGTTCGGAACCGGAACCTTTTCACTTTCAATAAGTCCGTCGCTTTCAAGGCGCAAAAGAAGCGGAAAAAGCGTTCCGTCGGAAACATCCGACATTTTATATTCCAAAAGTTTTTTCGGAATTTCCTGTGAATATAGTTTTTCCCTGCTTAAAACCGCAAGAACGCATCCTTCAAGAATTCCTTTCATAATCTGGGTTTTATTGATCAAAAAAGTTCCTCCTTTCAGTTACTTGTATTGCAATTATCCAAGTTCATTGTATTACAAGTAACCGTTTTTGTCAACCCTTTCAATATTCTTTTTCGGCATATTATGCGGCAAAAAAAGCCGCCCGGAAGGGCGGCTTCTTTCTCTTTTTCAAAACAAGTTTTAAATTACACCAAGCGCTGTGCAAACATAAATGAAATAAACAATAAATGCTGCCCAGACAACGGGGCAAATAAGAGCGATGATAATTTTGGATTTTTTAAGACCTGCTTCATCTCCGGCTTTTTTCTGTTTAAACGCACGGATTCCAAGGAACGCATAAACTGCCGCAATTACAAGAAAGGCTATAGCACTTACAAGGAATTCGTTTAAATATAAGATGAAGAAAAGCGGTAAAAAAAGGCTTGCCGCTTCGATAACGAGTAAAAGAATATAAAGTGCTTTTTTCATAACCGTTCCTCTTTTCATTTTTGTTTTTTTAAAAATAACATAAAAAACTTATATTGTCTATAATAAAAAGAAAATTTTTTGCTCCTTTTATTTTTGCCATAAAATATGAATGCTTTTTATAAATAACTTGCAAAAGCTCCGTCAATATGTTATATTAAAGTGTAATATTATTAATTAACATGAGGTGATCACCATGAAAAGAACGGAGCTGAGGCTTGTTTTTGCCTCTCCGGAAGCTTTTGCCGAAGAGCCGATTAAAATCTGCGGCTGGCTTCGCACTTCCCGCAACTCCAAATCCATAGGCTTTATCGAACTTAACGACGGAACCTGCTTCTCCAATATTCAGGTTGTTTACGAGGAAGATAAAGTTAATAATTTCAAGGAGATCAATAAGCTCAACGTTGGCTCCGCCGTTTCCGTAATCGGCAATATCATTCTTACTCCGGACGCAAAACAGCCTTTTGAGATGCACGCAACCGAAGTTATTATCGAAGGCGAATCCACCCCGGATTATCCGCTTCAGAAAAAGCGCCACAGCCTTGAATATCTCCGCACCATTGCACATCTCCGCCCGAGAACCAACACCTTCTCTGCAGCATTCCGCGTAAGAAGTGCCGCTGCTTTCGCAATCCATCAGTTCTTCCAGAGCAGAGGTTTCATTTATGTTCATACCCCGCTCATCACCGGTTCCGACTGTGAAGGCGCAGGTGAAATGTTCCGCGTAACAACTCTCGATCCTTCCAATCCTCCCAGAAACGAGGACGGCACCGTTGATTTCAGCCAGGACTTCTTCGGCAAAGCAACCGGCCTTACCGTTTCCGGCCAGCTTGAAGGTGAAGCAATGGCAATGGCATTCAGCAACATCTATACCTTCGGACCCACCTTCCGCGCAGAAAAATCCTATACCCAGCGCCATGCCGCAGAGTTCTGGATGATCGAACCGGAAATTGCTTTCGCAGACCTTGAAGACGAAATGCAGCTTTCCGAAGATATGATCAAATACATCTTCCGCTATGTTCTCGATAACTGCCCCAGAGAAATGAAATTCTTCAACGATTTCTATGACAAAGGCCTTATCGAACGTCTTGAAACCATCTGCACTCAGGAATTTGTTCGCCTTGATTACACAAAAGCTGTTGAAATCCTTACCGAAGTTAAAGACCGTTTTGAATATCCCGTATATTGGGGTTGCGACCTTCAGACCGAGCACGAACGTTACCTTACCGAGGAAGTTTACAAAGCTCCTATCTTCGTAACCAACTATCCGAAGGAAATCAAAGCATTCTATATGCGCCAGAACGATGACGGAAAAACCGTTGCAGCTGCTGACCTTCTTGTTCCCGGCGTCGGCGAAATCGTCGGCGGAAGCCAGAGAGAAGAGCGTCTTGACGTTCTTATCGACCGCATCAACGAACTCGGCCTTAAAGAAGAAGATTACAGCTGGTATCTCGATCTTCGCCGCTACGGCGGATGCAAACACGCCGGTTACGGTCTCGGTTTTGAACGTATTATCATGTACCTCACCGGTATCCAGAACATCCGTGACGTTCTCCCCTTCCCGAGAACTACCGGTTCCGCAGAATTCTAATAGTAAAAAACCGAAGCCGGAAGGAAATTCCTTCCGGCTTTTTGCATATCTGCTGTTGAGGTCTTTTCAATGAAAACAATTATCACAATTCAGCATACGGAATCCGTTCACCACACCAACGGAATGGTCGGTTCTGTAAACGATTGGCCCCTTTCCGAAAAAGGCGTTTTGCAGGCGGAAAACATCGGCAAAAATCTTGCGAAGGAACTTTCCGCAGAATATAAAATATATTCTTCCGACCTTTTAAGAGCGGCTCAAACCGCAGAAATAGTCGGAAAATATCTTGATATTGAACCGATTTTAAAAACCGAACTCCGTGAAAGAGATTTAGGCGAAGCGGTCGGTCATTCCGTCCGTTGGCTTCGCGAACATATGGAAAAACCGGAAAGAACTGTTGACGACCGGCTTTTCCCTTCTGCCGAAAGCAGAAGAGAAGAATGGAACCGCCTTAAACCTTTCTTCGATGAAATAACGTCAAACGACGAAGAATATATAATTATCGTATCCCACGGCGATTTATTAAGCGTTTTCAACGCAATGTGGCTTGGTCTTCCGGCGGAAAGCCTTGAAAAAACCGAACTTTTCGGTGTTTCCGGCGGAGTTTCATTCCTTTTTGAAAATTCCGAAGGAAAACGTTTTGTCAAGAAACTCAGCGATACTTCATATATGAAATAAAGAGGTGACTTTATGAAAAAATATTCCGAAATGACCCGCGAAGAACTTCTTCTTGAAAAAGAAGCAACAGAAAAAAGATATTCCAAGAAAAAAGCTCTTGGATTAAAACTTGATATTTCCCGCGGAAAACCTTCCCCTGAACAGCTTGCCCTTTCACTTCCGATGCTTGACCTTGTTAACAGCAAAACGGAGAATTTCAAATGTGAAAACGGCTTTGATATCCGAAACTACGGCGTTGTTGACGGAATTCCTGAATGCCGCCGCCTTTTCGGAGAAATTCTCGATGCACCTATGGAAAACGTAATCGTCACCGGAAACAGTTCACTTAATCTTTTCTATGACCTTATCGCTCACGCAATGTGCCACGGGCTTCCCGGCGGAAAATCGCCCTGGTGTGAATGTAAGGAACGCAAACTTCTTTGCCCTGCACCCGGTTACGACCGCCATTTTGCTGTGGGAGAACTTTTCGGTTTTGAACTGATAACAGTTCCGATGAATTCCGACGGCCCGGATATGGATTTGGTCGAAGAACTTATTAAAGATGAAACCGTTAAAGGAATCATCTGCGTCCCGAAATATTCCAACCCCCAGGGAATCTCATGTTCCGCAGAGGTTGTTGAACGCTTTGCAAAACTTTCCCCCGCCGCTCCGGATTTCCGTATTTTCTGGGACAACGCATACGTTGTTCATCATCTTGATTTTGACGGAGAGATGGATGAGATTCCTTCCCTTCTCAATCTTGCGAAAGAAAATGGAAAAGAGGATATGGTCTATATGCTCGGTTCCACAAGCAAGGTGACTTTCCCCACAGCGGGGCTTGCCGCCGTTGCTTCTTCCGAACGCAACACCGCTGATTTCAAACGCACCCTTTCCTTCCAGAACATCGGCCCGGATAAAATAAACCAGATGCGCCACGTTCTTTTCTTCAAAAATCTTGAAGGCGTGCTCAACCATATGAGAAAGCAGGCAGAGATAATCCGTCCGAAATTCGAAACGGTGCTCGGCGTGCTCAAAGAAGAACTTTCCGGAACCGGAATTGCAAATTGGAACACCCCTAAAGGCGGATATTTTGTTTCCGCGGAACTTATGAGCGGCACCGCAAAACGCACCGTTGCTCTTTGCAAGGAAGCCGGCCTTGTTCTTACCGGAGCGGGCGCCGTTTATCCTTACGGAAAGGACCCGGAAGACAGCATTCTCCGAATCGCTCCCACTTTCGCTCCTGTTTCCGAACTTCCGGATGCTATGGAAATTTTCTGTCTTTCCGCAAAACTTGCCGCAATTGAAAAACTGCTTGGATAAGCCAAAAAAGGAGATTTTATATGTTGATTTTAGCTTCCGGTTCCCCCAGAAGAAAGGAACTTTTAAGCCTCATTACCGATGAATTCGAAGTGCTTGTTTCCGGATGTGACGAATTTGTTCCAGAAGGAACTCCTGCTGAAAAAGTTCCGGCAATTCTTGCTGAACAAAAAGCACTTGCTGTTGCAAAACTCCGCCCGGAAGACACCGTAATCGGTTCCGATACTGTTGTGGTGCTCAATAATGAAATCTTCGGAAAACCGAAGGATAAAGAACATGCTCGCGCCATGCTCAAAGCGCTTTCAGGCAAAAAACACTTTGTTTATACCGGTGTTGCAGTCGCGGAAAATGAGAAGGTCCGCTCCTTCGTTCAAAAAACCGAAGTTGAATTTTACGAACTTTCCGATGAAACCATTGACAAATATATTGAAACTCTTGAACCTATGGACAAAGCCGGAGCTTACGGAATCCAGGGAAAAGGTTCCGTGCTCGTAAAAGGAATCGTCGGCGATTATTTCAACGTAATGGGGCTTCCTGTTGCGGAAACCGCAAGATTCCTTGGTCTTGTTTAATAGATAATAAAACAAAAAATCCGTCACTTTCGTGACGGATTTTTGTTTTTCAAATTATTTACCTGTTGAACCGAATCCGCCTTCGCCTCTTTCGGTATCCGAAAGTTCTTCACAAAGAACGTATTCTGCCGGCATAACCGGCATTATTGCCATCTGGGCAATTCTGTCCTGCGGACGGATGACGTAATCCTCGTCGGAATTATTCATTAAACCGACGCAGATTTCGCCCCTGTAATCGGAATCTATAACTCCGACGCAGTTTCGCGGTGCAATACCGTGCTTTATTCCAAGTCCGCTTCTGGCGAAGATAAATGCGCCGTAACCTTCCGGAACAGCAATTGCTATTCCCACCGGAACAACAACGCTTCCCCTTGCGGGAACTGTAAGCGGTTCTTCAATGCAGGCATAAAGATCCGCCGCCGCAGAACCGGAAGTTGCGATTTTAGGAACAACCGCATTTTCGCGGACTTTTTTAACTTTTATCTCAAACGCCATAACGTTTTTTAAGCTCCTCAACTTCTCTTGCAAGTCTGTCGGCGCGGCGGTTTGCTTCGTCAACTTCCATTCTTGCTCTTGCGGTATCGCCGAGATATTCCTTGAGCTGGGAACGGATATGGTCGCAGTTTGCTGCTTCCTTTTTATATTCGCTGAGATATGCAATGGAGCAAAGAACAAGAGCATCGTTCATGGAAAGGCTGGGGTTTCTTACCATAAGGGAATCGATATCCTCGCTCATTTCCTTTGCAAGGTCGCGAACGTATCCTTCCTGCTCGGTTGTTGCAATGGTATAGCTTGCGCCCGCAACTTCTATTTTAACTTTAATAAGATTATCCATTCAAAATTTCCTCCAATTCGTCATAATGCGACATCTATATTATAGCACGGAGAAAGCCCTTGTTGCAACGATTTGAACACCTATTTTTAAGAATTTTTATTCTTTTTTGGAAACCCTTCCGCCTGTTTTTCATAAAATGAAGAAAAAACATTTCTGGAGGAAAAATGGCACTTATTGAAAAAGAATATGACCGCGCATCGGCGGTTGCGTACGCAAACCGATGGGCATATTTCCGCAACCCGGAATATTACGATTTCAGCGCAATCGGCGGCGACTGCACTTCTTTTGCAAGCCAATGCATTCTTGCGGGCGGCGCGCCGATGAATTTTACCCCGGATTTCGGATGGTATTACCGAAATCTTAACGACCGGGCGCCCGCCTGGACCGGAGTTAAATTCCTCTTTAACTTTCTTGTCAACAACGAAGGAATCGGTCCTTACGGCCGCCGGGTTTCAATTGAAGAAATCGAACCCGGCGACATTTGTCAGCTTATTCTTGATACGGAAGATTGGCAGCACACTCCGGTCATAACCGCCGTTGACGGAAGCCGGCCTAATTTTAATACAGTAAAAATCGCCGCCCATTCCTATGACTGCGCCTGCAGACCTCTTTCAAGCTATCCGATTAAATCCGTAAGATTCGTACATATAGACGGTTACAGAATTGAAGAATAAAAAAAGCGCCGGCAAAGCCGGCGTTTTTTTATTTCAAATTCCTTTTTTATAAAGAATATAGGAATAAACCATCGGTGCAAGAGCGGCAGCAAGGCAGAAAACAAAAACAAATTCCGAAAGGATGAATGCATTCACAATAAATGCAAATCCGCAGATTACCATAAGCCATCCCGCAAGACGGTGAGTCTTATTCCAGTTTTCCTCGCTGTCAAGAGTCCAGGGAATTTTATAACCGAAGGTATAGTTCTGTTTTGCCTTTGGAAGATAGTTACCGAGAACGATAAAGATAATTCCCATAAGAATACAGCAGAGCATTCCGATATTGACTTTTGTTCCAAGGGCGTAAGCATAGGTGGCACTCATTACCGCAATCGAAACCGCCGGAAGAATCCAGTAAACAATTCCAATCGCTTTTGCTCCGATATTTCTTTTTTTCGGGTCTGCATAGGTTACAATAAGGCAAAGAATATGCATAGCCGCCATAATTCCCGGAATTCCGAAAACCGTCATAGCCTTGCTGTTAAAACCGTTCGGTTCATTATCCGTTCCCCAATGGGTCGCCATTGTTTCCGGAAGCTGTTCCCATAAAACAAGTCCGATTATAATCGGAAGAAGTATCAATATTGTTGTTATAACAAGAAGCTTTTTATTTATTTTCATCGCTGTTCTCTCCTTTAAACTGGGCAAGCCAGAGCATTATTTCCTCAAAAACAGAAGTGTTGAGTTCATAGAAAACAAAATTTTTCTGTTTTGTTTCATAAACAAGGTCCGCTTTTTTAAGCACCGAAAGATGATACGAAACCGTCGCGCCGGTCATATCAAAATTTGACGCAATATCTCCCGCAGACATTCTTCCGTTTCTGAGCATCAGAAGAATTTCTCTTCTTGCCGGGTCGGAAAGAGCTTTGAAAGTTTCGGCAAAGCTCATTTTTGCTCACCTCAGATGAATTTTACTGCGGTTCCGTATGCAACAACTTCTGCAGCACCCTGCATGATTGCCGAAGAGGAATAACGGATATTGATAACCGCATCCGCGCCTTTTGCTTCCGCTTCTTCAACCATGCGCTTTGTTGCAAGGGCGCGTGCTTTGTTCATCATATCGTTATAAGATTTAAGTTCGCCGCCAACAAGGGTTTTAAAGCTTTGGGTAATATCTCTTCCGATGTTTTTGGTCTGGATTGTGCTTCCGCAAACAAGTCCGAGCATTTCAAATTCTTTTCCGGGAATATAATCAGTATTTACTAAGATCATCTTCTTCTCCGCTCCTTATTTCTTTAATTCTTTCAATAAGTACATATATCATAATTCCGCTGAAAATTGCGGGAATTATTCCAAGCAAAACCTTGAACACAAGGTTTTCGATCAGCATTATAATAATGCCGAAATAGACAATAAAATAAATTATCATCAAAACTGCCACAAGAAGCGGCGCAAGATATTTTTTCATACAGCTCTCCCTGATTTTTCAGCAATTTTTCAAAATCCAGCCTGCGATATCGGAAATAATATTGTCAGCGATATGGCGTTCCTTCGAAAATTCTTTGGTAGCTTTTGAAATATCGTCGTAAAGCGCCGGAACAAAACAATGGTTAAGTCCTTCGTAAAGGCGGAAACTGAAATTATCTTTTTCGCCGAAAGCACGTTTATATCCGCCGAAATCCTTTTCGGTGCTTACCTGCAGATCCTTTGTTCCCTGCATTATAAGAACAGGTTTTTCGGTCTTTTCAAGATATTCTGCCGCTCTGTGTTCGCCCATTTCTTTAAAATAATAAAGGTTTACTCCGCCGGCATAGGGGATTTTTTTCGCTTCATCGTCAGAAAGTTCATAGAGATTTTCGAAAGATTTCCTGAATTTTTTCTCCTGGGCGGAAGCAATCCAGCTCATGATTTTGCTTTTTCCGTTTTTCATCTCATCAAGTTGGCGGAAAAGAACACCTTCAAGAGTATCGAGAGTTCCCGCAAGAAGAATAAGACCTTTAAAATTTCCGCCTTCCGCATCGATTCTTGGAGCAAGCATCGCGCCCATGCTGTGGCCGATTATAAAAACTTTTCCCGGGTCTATCCTCGGGTCATTTTTCAGCATTTCGGAGGCAAAAACCGCATCCTCGATAACCTCTTCCCTTACTGTAAGGTCGCCTTTTTTCATCATTTTTCTGCCATGGGCAAAGCTTCTTTTATCATATCGGACGGAAGCTATTCCGTGCTCTGCAAGACCTTCGGCAAGATCCTTGAACGGAGTTAACTTCATAACTTTTTCGTCCATATCACTTGAACCGGAACCATGAACAAAAACAACCGCAGGGACAGGTTTTTCTGAATTTTCCGGAAGAACAAGTTTTCCGTTAAGCGGAAATTCCGTTCCCTTTCCGATTATGATTTTTTCTTCTGTCATAAATCCGCCTCCTATTTAGAAGTTTCTCTAAACAGAATATATCATATTGAAATCTTACTGTCAACAAATATTTAGAAAATTTTCTAAATACTTGCCGCAAAAAAATACCCCCTTCTGATAAGGGGGTATTTTGTATTGAACAAGGATTATTTCGCGTAGTCAACCGCTCTGCTTTCGCGGACAAGATGAACTTTGATCTGTCCGGGATATTCGAGTTCGCCTTCAATTTTTTCGGCGATATCGTGAGCGAGAAGCACCATTTTTTCGTCGTCAATGAGTTCGGGTTTAACAACGATTCGAACTTCGCGTCCGGCCTGGATTGCGAAGCAGTTGTCAACTCCTTCGAAGGAATTTGCAATTTCTTCGAGTTTTTCAAGACGTTTGATATAGTTTTCAAGGTTTTCGCGTCTTGCGCCGGGTCTTGCTGCGGAAATTGCGTCCGCTGCCTGAACAAGCCATGCAATGGTGGTTCTGGGTTCAACGTCGCCGTGATGAGCTTCGATAGCATGGATAACTGCTTCGGGCTCTTTATATTTTTTCGCAACGTCAACACCGATGGTGACGTGGCTTCCTTCAATTTCGTGGGTAAGGGCTTTACCGATATCGTGGAGAAGACCTGCTCTTCTTGCCATATTGGGGTCAACGCCGCCCATTTCGTTTGCAAGGAGTCCTGCGATCTGTGCAACCTCGATGGAATGCATAAGAACGTTCTGGCCATAGCTGGTACGGTATCTCATGCGGCCGAGAAGACGGACAAGTTCGGGAGCAACACCGCGAACGCCGCATTCGATAACAGCGTGTTCGCCGTCCTGCTTGATTTTTGCGTCAACTTCTTTTCTTGCTTTATCAACGGTTTCTTCAATTCTTGCGGGATGAATACGTCCGTCCTGGATAAGTTTTTCAAGAGAAAGTCTTGCAATTTCGCGGCGGACAGGATCGAAGGAAGAAAGAGTGATTGCTTCGGGGGTATCGTCGATGATGAGGTCAACACCGGTAAGAGTTTCAAGAGCGCGGATATTGCGTCCTTCACGTCCGATGATGCGGCCTTTCATCTCGTCGCTGGGAAGCGGAACAACGGAAACGGTTGCTTCTGCAACATAATCGGGTGCGCAGCGGGAAACTGCGGTTCCAATGATTTCGCGTGCTTTTTCTTCAGCTTCGTCTTTGAGCTGCTGCTCGAACTGCATGATGCGAAGAGCTTTTTCGTGGGAAAGTTTTGCTTCAACTTCTTCAAGAAGCTGGATTTTTGCCTGTTCTTCGGAATAACCGGAAATGCGTTCAAGCATTTCAAACTGGCTTTTTTTGATCTGTTCCGCTTCTGCAAGTCTTGCGTCTGCGGCCTGGACTTTTTCCTGCATGGCTTCCTCTTTTTTATCGAGGTTGTCAGCTTTCTTTTCAAGGGATTCTTCTTTTTGCTGGAGTCTGTGCTCGCTGCGCTGAACTTCTGCGCGGCGGTCTTTGATTTCCTTATCCGCTTCGGTTCTGAGGCGGTGGATCTCATCCTTTGCTTCAATAAGAGCTTCTTTTTTGCGGCTTTCAGCAGTTTTGATTGATTCGTTTACAATGCGTCTTGCTTCTTCTTCGGCGGAACCAAGTTCGGCTTCCGCAACTCTGCGTCTATATGCAACACCCACCGGGAAAGCGATTATCAAACCAACGACCAAAGCAATGATGCCAACGATCACGCAAACAAGAATATCGCTGGAAGTTAAATCAGCAAAGATATTCATGCTTTTGATAAAGGTCATGATTTCCATGGTGCTTTGAATATTCCTTTCTTATATATATTAAATGCCAGAGGTCTGCTGTTAAAAAGATAAACAGACTTGCACATGTTAATATAATAATAAACCTATTTAAAGTAGCTGTCAAGAAATATTGTTCGAAAATGAATAATTTATATCCGTTTTTATGCAAAAACGACCGGATTATACATATTTTTGCAGTTTTATATAATTTACAATATAATACTTTAAAATAAAATCAAGCCAATTTTTGCGTCAGCCGTTGACAAATGCCCTTGTCGGTGATAATATTATTTTAATATTTTAAATGCGTTGATGGGGAAACCGAAGTGTTTTTTCTTCCCAGAGAGGACGGCATGATTCTGGAAGCCCGCCCGTTGAAATTCACCGAATACCATCCCCGGAGCGTGTGCAAGCCTTTCGGCGAACACACCGTCGCCCGCCGCGTTAAGGCGGAACTTTTGAGCGCGGAAAAGATTTTCCGTAAACAAGGGTGGAACCGTGGAGCTTTAAAAGCTTCGCCCCTTAATTTTTAGGGGCGAAGCTTTTTTATTTTGCCCCGCAAAAAACAGGAGGTAAATTTATGGTTAAAGTATCCCTTCGTGGCGACGTTCATGAATTCGAAAACGGCGTCACCCCCTATCAGATTGCCCAGAGCATCAGCGCCGGACTTGCAAGAGTTGCCTGCGCAGCAAAAATCAACGGCGAAGGCTGTGACCTTCGTACCCCCATCGAAGAAGACTGTGAAGTAGAGATCCTCACCTTTGACGATCCTTACGGCAAAAAAGCTTTCTGGCATACCACTTCCCACGTTATGGCACAGGCTGTTCTCCATCTTTTCCCGAACGCAAAATTCTCCATCGGCCCCGCCATCGACAACGGATTTTACTATGACTTTGACGTTGAAAAACCCTTCACCGTCGACGACCTCAAAAAAATTGAGGACGAAATGGCAAAAATCATCAAAACCGGCCTTGAACTCAACAAATTCACCATGAGCGTAGAAGAAGCAAAAGAGGTTATGAAAGACCAGCCCTATAAACTCGAGCTTATTGACGAGCACGCAGGAAAAGGCGAAGCTCTTTCCTTCTACAAACAGGGCGACTTCACCGAACTTTGCGCAGGCCCCCATCTTATGAACATTGCTCCCATCAAAGCATTCAAACTCACTTCCACCACCGGCGCTTACTGGAGAGGCAGCGAGAAAAACAAAATGCTTTCCCGTATCTACGGAATTTCCTTCCCGAAAAAAGCAGAGCTTGAAGCTTATCTTGAAGCTGTTGAAGACGCAAAACGCCGCGACCACAACGTTCTCGGCCGCCAGCTTAAATATTTCTGCAACAGCGACTACGTCGGCCAGGGTCTTCCGCTTCTTATGCCCAAAGGCGCAAAACTTTTCCAGATCCTCAACCGCTATGTTCAGGATAAGGAAGAATATGAATACGGTTACGTTATGACCAGAACCCCCCTTATGGCAAAATCCGATCTTTATAAAGTTTCCGGACATTGGGATCACTATAAAGACGGAATGTTCGTTCTCGGCGACGAAGAAAAAGACAAAGAAGTTTTTGCTCTCCGTCCCATGACCTGCCCCTTCCAGTATCAGGTTTACCTTAACGACAAACATTCCTACCGTGAACTTCCTTTCCGTTACGGCGAAACTTCCACCCTTTTCCGTAACGAAGCTTCCGGCGAAATGCACGGACTTATCCGCGTACGCCAGTTCACCATTTCCGAAGGTCACCTTATCATCCGCCCGGACCAGCTTGAGGAAGAATTCAGAAACTGCCTCAAACTCGTTAAAGAAGTTATGACCGACATCGGCCTTTATGAAGACCTCACCTTCCGCTTCTCCAAATGGGATCCGGAAAACAAAGAAAAATATGAAGGCACCCCCGAAATGTGGGAAGAAGCAGAAGGCGCAATGAGAAAGATTCTTGACCATATCGGTCTTGAATATACCGAAGCAGCCGGCGAAGCAGCTTTCTACGGTCCTAAACTCGATATCCAGGGCAGAAACGTTTACGGCAAAGAAGATACCCTTGTTACCATCCAGATCGACATGATGCTTGCACAGCGTTTCGGAATGACCTATATCGACCAGAACAACCAGGCCGTTTATCCTTATATCATCCACAGAACCTCT
>JAZQUO010000047.1:0-1669 GCA_045631325.1 Oscillospiraceae bacterium | reverse complement strand
GCCCAGAAATCAACGATTGCGGGGCTTTCGGAAATTGTTTTATTGAATTCTTCGGGAGTAAAATGAATTGCGGACATTTTTAATTCCTCCGTTTTTATATATTGTTTGCTACGGATAAGATTATAATACAAAGGAAAGTTTTTGTCGAGAGTGAAAGAAAATTTAAAAAAATTTTAAAAAACCTATTGACAAACGTTCAATAAAATAATATAATAGTCAAGCACATTAGATATTGCCCGATTGTGTAACGGTAGCACGGCAGACTCTGACTCTGTTTGTCGGGGTTCGAATCCTCGTCGGGCAACCAAACGTGAATCCGGAATGCGAAAGCGTCCCGTATTTTTTTATACTTCGGATTCCCCGGATTCGAACCCGAAGCTCCCCTCTTGCGGTGCCCAAAATATTCTTCGGCAAAAGCCTTGAATATTTTGACCGCTGCGCCAAAGACATGCTCGCTTCATCGTCCACAGGACGCGCTTCGCAGTCTTTGCCCGTCGGGCAACCAAACGTGAATCCGGAATGCGAAAGCGTTCCGGATTTTTTTTATACTCAAAATTAATGGCTTTATGCAAAAATGCCTGTTTTTATATAGAATGTGATAAATATTTATTGAAATATTTTAAAAAAGCTATTCCAAAAGCGTTAAAATTTAGTTATAATGTTATGCGGAGGGGGATTGCCTTATGAAAATCATCAATTTCGGATCTTTAAATATTGACCATGTATATCCGGTTGAACATATCGTACGCCCGGAAGAAACTCTTCGCGCAAAAAAAGCAAATTATTTTCCCGGCGGAAAAGGACTCAACCAATCCATTGCAATTGCAAGGGCCGGTGCTGACGTTTACCATGCCGGATGCGTCGGAATGAACGACGGCGGATATCTTCTCAATATTCTTGAAAAAAACGGAGTCAACACCTCCCTTATCCGCAAGAAAGAGATGCCCACAGGAAACGCGTTTATCCAGGTTACTCCCGAAGGCAACAAAAGCATAATCGTATGCGGCGGCGCGAACCTTTCCGTAACCGACGACCAGATCGATTACACCGTTGCCCAGCTCCGCAAGGGCGATATTCTTCTTTTGCAGAACGAAATAAACGGAATTGAAAAAATTGTTGAAAAGGCTCTTGCAGCCGGCGCAAAAGTTGCCCTTAATCCGGCACCTTTCACCAAGGATCTGCGTAATCTTCCCCTTGAAAAACTTTCCTATGTTTTTGTGAACCGCTTTGAAGCTTCGGAATTCACCGGGGCAAGCCCGATGGATTTGGAGGCACTTATTCCCGCAATTAAAAGAACTTTCCCAAATGCGGAAACGATTCTTACGCTCGGAGTAAAAGGTTCGATGCTTATTACAAAAGAAGATACTTATTATCAGAAAATCTTCGATGCTCCGGTAAAGGATAAAACTGCCGCAGGCGACGCTCTTATCGGATTCTACCTTGCGACTGTAGTCCGCGGAGCAAAACCCAAGGATGCTCTTATGATGGCTGTAAAAGCAGCTTCCATAACCGTTTCCCGCGCAGGTGCGGCAAGTTCCATTCCGATGGTCGAAGAATGTTATCAGTTCGGAAACTGAATTTAATAAACAAAAAAGCAGCTGTTCCGGAAGGAACGGGAGGTTTTTTTATTCACTGATTTTTACTGGAAGCAAGCGAATAATTTTGGATT
>JAZQUO010000046.1:0-37279 GCA_045631325.1 Oscillospiraceae bacterium | reverse complement strand
TTTATTTTTCAAAAAATAATCGACCACGGAAACAAAAAAGCCCTTAAAGTTCATAACGCTGAACTTCTCGGACTTTTTTTCTTCGTTGCACTTCCCCTTCCGGGAACCGGTGCATGGACCGCTTCACTTATTGCAACCCTTCTCCAGCTTCGGGTATTAAAATCGTCTTTTGTTATTCTGCTCGGCGTAATAACCTGCGGAATTATAATGGGCATACTCTCTTTCGGAATTGCGGATATATTTTTAGCATAAGGAGGATAACAAAAATGGAAAACAACGAAAACAAAATGAATTATCAGAAACTTATTTATGAAGAAAGTCTTAAACAGACCGCCCTTCTTGAAAAACAGGCAAAAACATCAAAAATACAAACCGCAACGGTTTCCGTTCTTATGCTTATTGTTGCGGTTGCCCTTCTTGTTTTAAGCGTCCAGGTCGGCGGAGTTCTTGAACAGGCAAATTCAGCAATCGATGAAATAACAGTTCTTACAACGGAACTTAACACCATTCTCGAAGAAAGCCAGATCACCGAACTTCTCAACAATGCAAATGCCCTTATTGAAGAAAGCGGCGACGCGCTTACAAAAGCGCTTGAAGACGTTGATGAGGCTCTCGGCACTGTTTCGCAGATCGACATCGAAACACTCAATTCCGCAATCGCAGATTTGCAGAAAGTTATTCAGCCCCTTGCAAAACTTTTCGGAAAATAAAAAAATAAAAATCCTGCCTTACGGCAGGATTTTTTTGCATTGCAATATATTTCTATCTCTGCTATAATTCAATTTAACAAGTGTTTTTCTAAAAGCACTATTTTACCGGAGGTAAAAAAATGAAAGCATACGAAAGACTTCTCAAATACGTACAGTATCCCACCGCTTCCGATGAGGAAAGCGAAACCTGCCCCAGCACTTCCGAACAGACCATCCTCGGACTGGCTCTTGTTGATGAAATGAAAGAAATGGGAATCAGCAACGCAAACATCGACGACAACGGATATGTTTATGGTGAAATCCCTGCATCCGAAGGCTGCGAAAACGCGCCCGTAATCGGCTTTATCGCACATATGGACGTTGTCCGCGAAGTTCCCTTCACCAACATCAAACCGCAGATTGTTGAATATAACGGAGGCGACGTTCTTCTTAACGAAGAAGAACAGATCTATCTTTCCTGCAAGGAATTCCCGGAAATGGAAGAATGCAAAGGCCAGCATCTTATCGTAACCGACGGTACCACCCTTCTCGGCGCTGACGACAAAAACGGCATTGCCGAAATTCTTACCGCCGCAGAAGAAATTCTTGCAAACCCCGAACTCAAACACGGAAAAATCATGATTGGCTTCACCCCCGACGAAGAAATAGGCAGAGGCGCAAACAAATTTGACCTTGAACGTTTCGGCGCGGATTACGCATATACCCTTGACGGCGGCGCATTCGGCGAAGTTGAATGCGAAACTTTCAACGCCGCACACGCACATATCGCTTTCAACGGAATTTCCGTTCATCCCGGCAGCGCAAAAGACAAAATGGTAAACGCCGCTCTTGTAGCAATGGAATTTGACGGACTTCTTCCGGAAGTTGAAAGACCCTGCCACACTTCCGGTTACGACGGTTTCTATCACCTCACCGGAATGAAAGGCACCTGCGACAACGCAGACCTTTATTACATCATCCGCGACCATGATGCCGCAAAACTCACCTACCGCGTTGAATATATCAAACGCGCCGCAGAGGAAATCAACCGCCGCTACGGCGAAGGCACCGCTGTTGCCGAAACCGGTTACGATTACAAGAATATGGACGTTATCATCAAGGACCATTGGCACCTTATCGAAACCGCGCAGAAAGCAATCCGTGAACTTGGCGCAGAGCCCGTTACCAATCCTGTCCGCGGCGGCACCGACGGATGTGTTCTTTCCTTCATGGGACTTCCCTGCCCGAACCTCGGAACCGGCGGTTACAACTTCCACGGAAAATTCGAGTTTGCAAGCATTGAACAGATGGACAAAGCTGTTGAAATGATTAAACTCATCGCAAAATATTACGGTGAACAGACCAAATAAGCACCGTGCTCAAATTTGAGCACGCAATAAAAGAGCCCCTCGGAAGAGGGGCTCTTTTTATTTTTGCAATTATACTCCGTAAATATCGCTGAATTTCTTTTCAAGATATTCGACGTAATAGGTCGGGTCGAAAGGTGCTCCGCAAACCATTTCGAAAAGTTCGTTGGGGTCATACATGCTTGCGTGCTGGTGAATCTTCTCTTTAAGCCAATCTGCGATGGGTTTAAGGCTTCCGGAAGCGATTGCCGCTTCAACGTCGATATCCTCGCGCATTTTTGCAAGCATCTGTGCGCCGTAAGCACTACCGAGTGCATAGGACGGGAAATAACCTACGTTGCCGCCGGACCAATGGCTGTCCTGAAGGCATCCGTGAGCATCGTCCGGAACGTCAACCCCGAGATATTCCTTATAAAGTCTGTTCCATTCTGCCGGAATATCGTCAACAGTGATTTCGCCTTTGAACATCTTCTTTTCAACTTCGTAACGAACCATTACGTGGAGGCAATAGGTAAGCTCGTCGGCTTCGATTCTGATGAGGGAAGGTTCGGATTTATTGATCATTTCATAAGCGGTTCTTGCGTCAATATCGCCGTACTGTTCCGGGAAAAGTTCTTTAACTTTCGGAAGAATTGCAGCGATGAAAGCTTCGCTTCTGCCGATAAGGTTTTCGAAGAATCTGGACTGGCTTTCGTGGATACCCATGGAAACGCCGCCGGCAACAACGGTATATTTATGTTCGTCTGCGCCGCCGAGTTCATAAAGAGCATGGCCGCCTTCATGGATTACGGAATACATGGAGGATTCAAAGCTGTCTTCATAATAATGGGTGGTGATTCGTACATCGTCTTTGGTGAATTCAAGAGTGAAGGGATGTTCGGTTTCGCCGCAAACGCAGTGGTTCGGGTCGATACTCATGAAATCCATGATATATTTGGTGAATTCTTTTTGTTTATCAATGGAAAAACCGGTTTTTACGGGAAGAGTTTCGTTCTTTCCGGTTGCAACGATTTTTTTGATAAGCGGAACGATATGTTCGCGGAGAGTTGCAAAGAAAGCATCGCATTTTTCCATGGTAAGACCGCGCTCATACATGTTAAGCTGGGTGTTATAGGGTTCTTCATCCGGTTTGTAATATTTTGCAAAGCGGATGTTGTAATCGAAAACATCTTTAAGATAGGGCTTGAAGGATTCGAAATCGCTTTCAAGTTTTGCTTTGTGCCAGACATATTCTGCTTTGCTGAGAACTTTCTGATAACCGATATATTCCTCAACGGGAATGGTTTTCATAAATTCGTTGTCGCGGAGAAGAAGTTCAACTTCTCTTGCCTGGTGGGGAGTAAGTTCGTCTTTATGCTCTTTGAGGTATTCAAGAAGTTCGATAGTTTCCGCTTTGGTGGAAAGATCGTACATATATCCGGTAAGGATTCCGAGAGCCTCGCTTCTGCCCTCTTCGGTATCTTTCGGTGCAACGGTTGCGCTGTCGAGATAGATTGAAGAAGTTGCATATCTGAATGCATAAAGCTGTTTTTGAAGCTCCGCAAGTTTTTCAAGTTTTACGGTAAGTTCTTCGGTCATTTTTGCTTTCTCCTTTTCTAAAAGACTATGGTTACATTATGCACTTTTTTTGAATTTTTTGCAAGAGAAAAAGCCTGCTTGCGCAGGCTTTTGTTTTTTCAGTTTGTTTTTCTTCCGGATTCGATAAGTTCTTTTTCAAATTCTTCCGGATGTTTTAAATAATAATTCTGATGCTCCTCTTCCGCGGTATAAAAAGCTTTGAAAGGTTCAACGCTTATCCAGACCTTTTTGCCGGAAGATTTTTCAAGCTCCTCAATTATTTTTTCGGCGGTTTCTTTTTCTTTTATATCATTATAATAAACCGCAAGAGTATAGGAATATCCTCTGTCTATAAACTGTCCTTCGCCGTCGAAAGGATCTACACCGCCGATGAAAATTTCAAAAAGTTCCGCAAAAGAAACCTTTTCGGAATCGTAATCAATTTTTATCGTTTCACGATGTCCGGTTTTCTGGCTTTTAACATCTTTATAAGTCGGATTTATTTCGTCGCCGCCGCAATAGCCGCTTGTAACGTCAAAAACGCCTTCCGTTTCCTTAAATGTCGGTGTTATGCACCAGAAGCATCCTCCGGCAAAATATGCAGTTTTCATAAAATCACCGCCTTTAATTTAAACGCTACATAGGCTCATCCAGAACCCAAGGCAAAACAGGACCGTCAATACTGATAAAAAAGATTTTTTTGTCTTTCTGCGAATTTGGAAAATAGTCGGAAGTATTGCTTCCGTCGCCAAAAATAACTTCAAATTCTCCGATTTCAAGTTCACAGTGGTTAATGTTTTTGATTTCACCATTTACCGTAAAACCAATTAGATAGTAGCAAATCTTATTATCTTTCGTATCATAATTCGAAACCGTATCCAGCTTTTCTATGTCAGCGCCGAATTCCGCAAGAAAAGCTTCGATTTCCCGGGAAAAAGATTTTGCCTGGGCATAAAAATTTCTGCAATAGCCGCATTCACAAAGATTTATCTCTGATTTATAATATTTTTTCGTCTTTTCAACATCGACATCAAAAACAAAACCGTCTTTTTCTATAATTGCCACAAAAATCACCCGCTTTTAAATTTATTATAACACTATTAAAAAGATTTGTATATGACAAAAAAGCTCATTCCGAAGAATGAGCTTTTTGTTGGTGGGAGCGGGTGGGTTCGAACCACCGTAGTCACTGACAACAGATTTACAGTCTGCCCCCTTTGGCCGCTTGGGTACACTCCCATATAAATATTAAATTGTGTCGATAGTGGAGCTGGTGGACGGACTCGAACCCCCGACCTGCTGATTACAAATCAGCTGCTCTACCAACTGAGCTACACCAGCATCTCAGCGACGAATGTTATCTTACCACATCCGAAAAGATTTGTCAACACAATTTTTAAAATTTTTTTAAAATTTTTCAACTTTCTTTTTTTTACGTAAAACCAGACTGTTTTATTTATTAAATATTGTTCCCTCACCCTTTTTGTGATAAAATTTTTATAACAAAAGGGGTGTGTTAATGTGAAAAAATTTCTTGTAATTATTTTTTCGGCTGTTCTTGCTCTTTCTTTCTGCGGATGTTCAAAAGAAGACCCGCTCCGGATTGTAACGGTTACCGATCTTCACTTTACCGGAAAAGAATATTTTTCCTATGAAGGAACTTTCGCCGCAGCAAACGATAATAACGGAACGGGAAAACAGATCCGCTATGTTGAAGAAATCTTCGACGCCTTCATTTCCGAAATGCTTTCCGAAAAACCGGATTATATTCTCATAACCGGCGACCTTGCTTTTGACGGCGCAAAGGTTTCTCATCTTGCAATTGCTGAAAAACTTTCCGTTTTAAAGCAAGAAGGTATAATCGTTCTTGTTCTTCCCGGTAACCATGATATAACCGGTTTTGCCCATATTTTCCCTGATGGAGAACCGGAAGATTCCGAATCTGTCTCCCCCGAGGAATTCAGGGAAATCTATTCCGAATTCGGATATTCCGGCGGAATTTCTTATGACGAAAACTCCCTTTCCTATGTTTTTGATTCCGGAAAAGGAATAAGATTTTTTATGCTTGATACAAATTTAATATACGGTGCTTCCCTCGGACAGCTCAGCACCAAAACTCTTGAATGGCTCGAAAAAGAACTTGCTCTTTGCAAAGAATCCGGAAACATTCCGGTCTTTGCGGGACATCACAGCGTTCTTTCACATAATCCGCGTTTTGATTTTACATATAAGCTCAGCAACGGAGATATCGTTTCCGAAATGATTACCGGAAACGGCGGTTCTCTTTATCTTTGCGGACATCTCCATACACAGCATTTCGTCCAAACCGAAAAACTTACCGATATTGTAACCGGCGGCTTCTGCGTATATCCCCACCGCTACGGTTATATTGAAATAACTTCCGAAGGATGGAAATACGAAGCGAAAGCAACTGACGTTGAATCCTATATTTCTGCCGCAGGAATTGATAATCCCGATTTGCTGAATTACAGCGATTACGGATACAGCTTCTTTTATGACGGCGCTTATGCCCAGGCAAAAGAAGCAATCCGTTCCGTAGTTGAAGACCCTGAACTTGCAGAAAAATATGCCGTTTTCAGCGCAAAACTCAACGTTGCATATTTCGGCGGAATTTTTTCCGACATTGATCTTTCAATTGCAGAGGATTTCCTTTCCGCTGCGGAAGGAACCGGTTGGGGTTCATATATGAATTCTGTACTTCTCGATACTAAAGACAACGTTTACTGTCAATGGCCTGTTGAAACCGAATAAAAAAAGCCCTTCCGGAAAGGAAGGGCTTTTTATTTTATCTTTTCTTATAAACCAACAATTCAGGTTCAGCACCGTCTTTTCCGTAGGTGCAGACCAGAAGGAAATCCATATTTGCCGCAAGTCCGAAGCATCTTTCCCCGCCGAACTCGCTTTCAAGCTGTGTTCCGAGATATGTTGCCCTGTCATCAAGAAACTTAACCATTCTTCCGTTCGGAAGTCTGTATTCAAGATTTATAAAATTGCCCACAAGAGCATTGAGGCTTTTTACTTCCGGCATTCCGTCGATATGCAGTTCGTTAAATTCATCAATAATCTGCTTTTTGAATTCATCGAACTTTTCTTTTCCTCCGACGTTAAGATATTTTTTCCAGTAGTTAAGACTCGGAAGCATATTTTTCATATATTCACGTACCTGTTCGGATGTAAAACTTCCGTTTGACATTGTTTTTACGCAAACTTCAATAAGTTCATCCATATCGTGATACATATATTCTCCGTCCGCATAGCACCATTTGCAGTATTCCTCGTTAAGAACTCCATCCTTTTCCCTGCTTATATCGGAATCTTCAAGAGGCATTCCGCAGCATTGGCAGATAAGTTTTCTTGGGGAACCCAAAAGGGTATTAATTGAAACATCAAACAGATTTGAAAGTAATTTAAGCGTTTCTGTATTCGGAATCGTTTCGCCGTTTTCCCAACGGGAAACCGCCTGACGCGTTACAAAAACCTTTTCCGCAAGTTCATCCTGGGAAAATCCGTTTTTTGTTCTGAGTTCAAAAATAACGTCTTTCGTGTTCATTTCTCATCACCTCTGTATTATTTTATCACCTTAATAATTACCGGACAAGCAACCCGCTGTTGCTTCGTGCTGTTTATTAATCTTGTTGAATATATTAACGGTTTATTGAAAAGCAGAGATTTGAGTGCTATACTGAAAATTGGTTTTTCGCGTAATAAAAATCTTTGTTTAGTGAGGTAGAAATGGAAAAGATTTTTAAAAACCTGTTGCACTACAAAAGCAGGATTCCGCTTGCCCTGCTTTTCATGACCGCCGCCACAATCTGCGATCTTATGCTCCCCACCATAATGAGCGATATTGTGGATAAAGGCATCTATCTTTCCGATATGGAGTTTATCAAAAGGAACTGCCTTTATATGTTCCTTGTTTCCCTTTTAGGACTTATAACAGTACTAATCGGAAGAAAAATTACCGCAGAAATCGTTGCCGGATTCTGTTCCGATCTGAGAAGAATGGTTTTCGCAAAGGTAAATACAATGACCTTCGGAGAAATGAATAATATCGGAACCGCGGCGCTTATAACCCGTTCCACCCACGATACCGAAACTCTCGGCTGGATTGCTTCCATTTTCTGCGGAAACATAATAACTATACCGGTCCTTTTCATAGGCGGCGTTGCTCTTTCTTTCAGCAAGGATATTCTTCTTTCCCTTGTTCTTCTTTTCTTTGTTCCCGTTGTTTTTATAATTGTTGTTCTCATAGGCCGTAAAATCGAACCCCTTTGGAGAATTGCGGACGAATTTATTGATAAACAGAACGACATCATGCGCGAACGCCTTCGCGGAATCCGTGTTATCCGCGCTTTCGGAAACGAAAACCACGAACACGAAAGAATTGCCGACGCAACCTGGAAAATGGCTCTTAACATCATAAAATCCAACGTAAGCATGGGAATTATCATGCCTCTTGCCCTTTTTCTTCTCAATTTTTCCGTCGTGCTTATAATTTACATCGGCGCTTTCAGAATGGAAAACGGTGCAAGTGCGGTTTCTGCCGGAGATATTTTTGCAATAATACAATATGTTACCCTTGTTATGACAAGCATTATGAATGCTGCTTTTGTAATCGTTATGATTCCTCACGCAAAAGTTGCCGCAGGAAGAATCGGCGAAGTTCTTTCTGCAAAAGGTTATGACAATTCAATTGCCGAAGAAGAAATCGAGTTTTCCGGAGATATTATTTTTGATAACGTAACTTTCCGTTATGAAGGAGCAACAGAAGCCGCTGTAAGCAACGTTTCTTTTCATATTTCCCCCGGACAGAAAATTTCCGTAATCGGGGGTACCGGAAGCGGAAAATCAACTCTTGTTTCCCTTATGCTCTGTTTCCGTATGCCGACAGAAGGAAAAGTTATCTATGACGGACGTTCCACCGAAACTCTCGGTCATAAAACTGTCCGGAAGAACATAAGCTGTGTTCTTCAGAATTCATCAATTTATTCCGGTACAATTAAAGATAATATCCTTATGGGAAAACCGTATGCTTCTGATGAAGAAATCTGTGAAGCGGGAGAAATTGCAGAGCTTTCGGATTTTATCGGAACACTTGAAAAAGGATATGAGCACGAACTCAACCAATCCGGAAAAAATCTTTCCGGCGGCCAGCGCCAGCGCGTTTCAATTGCAAGAGCGGTTATCAAAAATGCTCCGATTTATATATTTGATGACAGTTTTTCCGCTCTTGATTTCCTTACGGAATCCAAAGTCCGCACAAAACTTTCGAAAAAAGCGGAAGGAAAAACACAAATCATCATAACACAGCGGGTAACTTCCGCCATGAACAGTGATATTATTCTTGTTATGGATAACGGAAACCTTGTGGATTCCGGAAAACATTCCGAACTTCTGGACCGCTGTGAAATATATCGGGAAATCTACGCTTCCCAGACGGGAGGTGGCAAAAAATGATTTCCGAAAATAAGCAAAGCCGCGCAAAATCCCTTTTGCGCATTTACAAAGAAGCAAAACCCATCTGGGGATGGCTTTTCCTTTCAAGTTTCCTTTGCCTTCTTTCAATCATTTTCAACGTGATTTCACCTAAAATGCTCGGCGAACTCGTTCAGAAGCTTTATGATTTCTGGTCCGGCGAACTTATCACTGAAAATTTCGCAGAAACGATTATTGCTGGACTTATTCCCCTTGGAATAATCTATATTCTGCTAAGTCTTGTAAAACTTGCAAATATGTATCTGCTCAACAACGTTGTAAGCCGCTATTTTACATGCAATATACGCATAAAAATATCCGAAAAGATTAAAAAGCTGCCTGTAAAGTTTGTTGACTGTACACCTGTTGGTGAGATCCTTCGCCGTATGACTGACGACGTTTCCAACATGGGAACCTCAATCCATACAATGATTGAGACCCTTTCCACAGGCTTTTTACAGATTATTGTAATCACAATCATGATGTTTTTCGAAGATTGGCGTCTTTCAATCGCTGTTCTTGTAATAACCCCGATTTCCGTATATCTTTCCTCAAAAATTTCCGCAATGAGCGAAAAACATTTTCATGAAATGTTCACACAGTTCGGAAATCTCAACTCTGTTGTTGAAGAAAGCTATACAAACTATGCCACAACCAAAGCATATAACTGGGAAAGTGAAACGTTACGCAGGCATGATGAAATCAACCGTAAAGTAAGAGATTCCGAAATGAAAGCAACTTTCATTTCCTCCTCTGTCCGTCCGTGCATCGCTTTCACAAACTCACTCGCTTATATTGCCGTAAACCTCCTCGGCGGATGGCTTATTCTGAACGAAGGCGTTTCCGTCGGAACAATAGTTACCATAGTTCTTTTTGCAAAACAGATTGCGGCTCCTCTTGAACAGATTGCAGAAGGTCTCGGCGAAGTTCAAAGGGCTATCACCTCTTCCGAAAGGGTTTTCGCACTTCTCGATCTTGAAGAAGAAATCCCCGACAAAGGAACTGTTGATAAAGAAAAAATCCTCGGAAACGTAAGTTTTGAAAACGTAAATTTCTCTTATGATGAAGCTAAACCGCTTATCAAAAATCTTAACCTTGAAATAAAACACGGACAGAATATTGCAATAGTCGGTCCGACAGGCGCAGGAAAAACGACAATTGTAAATCTTCTGATGCGTTTTTATGATCCTCAAAGCGGAAAAATCCTTATCGACGGACATGATATAGGAACAATTTCCCGTGAAGATATCCGCGGACTTTTCGGAATGGTGCTGCAGGAAACCTGGCTTTTCGGCGGAACCGTTGCGGAAAACGTAGCTTACGGAAAACCGGAAGCGACACGCGAAGAAATCATAACCGCTTGTGATGAAGCATATTGCGACCATTTTATCCGCACTCTTCCCCATGGATATGATACTGTTATCGGTGACGATACCACTAATATTTCCGGCGGACAAAAACAGCTTCTTACCATTGCAAGGGCGCTTCTTGCGAACCACCGCCTTCTTATTCTTGACGAAGCAACTTCCAACGTTGACACAAGAACAGAAATTCTTATTCAGAAGGCAATGGATAAACTTATGGAAGGCAAAACCTGTTTTGTAATTGCCCACCGCCTTTCCACAATCGTTGATTCCGACCTTATTCTTGTAATCAACAACGGCGAAATTGTTGAAACCGGAAAACATGAGGAACTTCTTGCAAAAAAAGGCTTCTATTACGAAATTTACAACAGCCAGTATGCTGTATGATAAAAAGAGGACATTCTTTTGAATGTCCTCTTTTTATTTTTTCTCTTTTCAAATTCTTTAATATGTGTTATTATATAATATTATAGAAAGAGGGCGAGCATTTTGTATTATCAGAAAAGATTTGACGGACATGTTCACAGCGATTGTTCCCCAAGGGGAGTTCATTCAATTATGAGTCTTTGTGAACAGGCAATAAATCGCGGCCTTTTCGGTATGGCAGTCACGGATTGCTGTGATTGCGACCGTTTTGACGAAATGCAGTTTTCCGAAAGAGTCCGGGAATCCGTTTACTGCGTATATAAAGCCCGCTCTGTTTTTGAAGGTTCTCTTGTTATTTCAAACGGAATCGAAGTCGGACAGCCTTTGGATAATATCGGAAAAGCCGATAAAATTATAAACGGAACGCATTTTGACGTTGTTCTTGCCTCCGTAAAAAAATATCCCGACGGAAAAAAGTTAAGCGATATCAATTATTCCGAACTTACCGAAAACGAAATTTTCAAGCTTCTTGAATCTTATTACAAAGTTCTTCTTGAAACATCAAAATGGGAGAATTTTGATGTTCTCAGCCAGCTTACTCTCCCCATGCGATACGTAAACAGCGAATCCGCTCCCTATTTTTCCATACGTCATTGTGATGATATCATTGAAGTGATACTTAAAAAACTTGCTGAGGACGGAAAGGCTCTTGAAGTAAATACATCCGCTTTACGCGGAAAACTCAATATGATCCTTCCGCCTGTAAGATACCTCAGAATGTTCCGCGAACTCGGCGGAGAACTTGTAACCGTAGGTTCCGGTTCCCATAGCTGCAGTTCTCTCGGCGCAGATTTAAGTGAAGGAATAAGCCTTATTCATGAGGCAGGTTTTGATTCCTATTGCTATTATGAAAACAGAAAACCCATATTTATCAATATTGAATAAAAGGAGAATTACAATGGATCAGCTTCTTAAACTTCTTGAACAGAATGCAAAATTAACAACCGACCAGCTCTCCGCTCTTCTTGGAAAAACCGAAGAAGAAATAAATTCCGCAATCAAAGAATACGAAAAAGAACATGTTATAATCGGTTATAATGCGCTTGTAAACTGGGAAAAAATCGATCCCAACGACTGCACCGCGGTAATAGAACTTAAAGTCCAGCCCAAGCGCGATTACGGTTATGACGAAATTGCCGCAGAAATCATGCGTTTTGATGAAGTACAGACCGTCTGGCTCATGAGCAGTTCCAGTTACGATCTTTCTGTTATTATCCGCGGACACAGCTTCAAGGATATTTCCATGTTTGTTGCAAAACGCCTTGCCACTCTTGATTCCGTAACTTCCACCGCAACAAACTTTGTTCTCAAACGTTATAAAGAACATTTCTTTAACTTCACCGATGAGGTAAAAGACGAAAGGAGACATCTCAATATTGATTGATTACAGCAAAATCCTTTCCGAAAAGGTCACGGAATTAAAACCTTCCGGAATCCGTAAATTTTTTGACCTTGCAGCAGAAGTCAAAGACGTAATAGCGCTTACGATTGGTGAACCGGACTTCAAAACTCCCTGGCATATCCGCGAAGCCGGAATCGATTCCCTTGAAAAAGGACATACCTGGTACACCGCAAACGCGGGTCTTATGGAACTTCGTCAGGAAACTTCCGGATATCTTAAACGCAGATTCAATCTTGATTATAAGCCGAGCGATATTTTTATAACCGTAGGCGGTTCCGAAGCAATCGATCTCACCATCCGCGCAATTATTGACAACGGCGACGAAATGCTTCTTCCTATTCCTTCATTCGTTTGCTACGATCCTATCTGCCGTCTTGCAGGCGGAAAAGTTGTTCCGATCGAAACAAAACGTGAAAACGATTTCCGCCTTACTGCGGAAGAACTTCGCGCCGCAATTACTCCAAAAACAAAACTTCTTGTTCTTCCCTTCCCCAACAATCCAACAGGTGCCGTTATGAGAAGAGAACATCTTGAGGAAATTGCCGAAGTTCTTCGCGGAACCGATATCATGGTTCTTTCCGATGAAATCTATGCGGAACTCACCTATGGTGACGAACGTCACGTTTCCATCGCAGAAATAGACGGAATGAAAGAACGCACCATTATTGTAAACGGTTTTTCAAAAGCCTACGCAATGACCGGATGGCGTCTCGGTTACGTTGCAGGACCTTCTCCTATAATTTCCCAGATGCTTAAAATCCATCAGTACGCAATTATGAGTTCCCCCACCACAAGCCAATATGCCGCCGTTGTTGCAATGCGTGACTGTGATAAGGAAGTTGAGGAAATGAAAAAGCAATACGATATGAGAAGACGTTTTCTTGTAAAAGCGTTCAACGATATGGGTCTTGATTGCTTCACACCCGAAGGCGCTTTTTATGTCTTCCCCTGTATCAGATCAACCGGACTTTCCTCCGAGGAATTCTGTGAAAAGCTTCTCCACAGCAAGAAAGTTGCGGTTGTTCCCGGCTGTGCATTCGGTTCTTCCGGTGAAGGTTTTGTCCGCGTTTCCTATTCCTATTCCCTTGATCATATCATGGAAGCAACAAAAAGAATCAAAGAATTCCTCGAGGAATTGAAAAATGAATGAAATAAGCCTTAAGGCTCCTGCTAAAATCAATCTTTTTCTTGATATAACCGGTAAATTTCCGAACGGATACCATGAAATTGCTTCCGTTATGCAGACCGTTGATCTTTTCGATTACGTAAAGATTGAAAAATCCGAAAATATTTCCGTAAAATGCAGCAACAGCTATCTTGACGGAGAAAGCAATATTGCATATAAGGCTGCAAAACTTTTCTTTGAAAAAAGCGGAATCGAATCCGGCGCATCTGTTTTTATCGATAAAAGAATACCCATGCAAGCCGGTATGGCAGGCGGAAGCGCAGATGCTGCTGCGGTTCTTTACGGACTCAACAGGATTTTCGACGAACCTTTTTCCGAAGAAGAACTCTGTTCAATCGGTGCGGAATGCGGCGCAGACGTTCCTTTTTCAATAGTCGGCGGAACGAAACTTTCCGAAGGTTTTGGTGAAAAACTTTCTCCTGCTCCGGAAATGCCGGATTGCTGGATCGTTATTGTTAAACCTGATTTCAGCATGAGCACGCCGGAAAGCTATAAATATTACGATGAGCACGGTCTTTTTTCTCTTGAGCACCCGGATAAACAGAAAATTCTTGTGAATCTTGAAGAAAATAAACTTCCCGAAGTTTGCAAAAACCTTTACAACGTTCTTGAGCACACCATTGAAAACCCTGTTATAGGCGAAATCAAAAGTGAAATGCTCAAATACGGTGCGATGGGTTCAATGATGACCGGCAGCGGAACCGCTGTTTTCGGAATCTTTGATTCTGTACAAAAAGCAGTTGCGGCAAAAAACGCTTTTTCCGAAAAATACAGTTCTGTTTTTCTTTCAAGACCCTGCAAAACAGGCATACAAATTGACAAAAGCGCCGCTGTTTATAAACGCTTTTCCGAACTCGGAATTAAATATGAAAGAGTTGACCACCCCGCCGTATATACAATGGAAGATATGGATTCTCTCGGAATTTTCAACAAAGGCGTTGTCGGAAAGAACCTCTTCCTTCGTGATAACAAGGGTCACAGACATTTTCTTGTCTTTGTTTTCGGTGATAAACACGCAAACCTTGAGGAAATTCAGAATGAACTCGGAATCAAGCATGTAAGTTTCGGTTCCGCCGAAAGACTTGATAAATATCTTGGTCTTACAAAAGGATCTGTTTCCCCTCTCGGCGCAATAAACGATACAACCGCTTCCGTCGAATTTATAATCGATAAGGAATTTGCGGATTATCCCTGCGTCGGCGTTCATCCGAACCAGAACACATCCACTGTCTGGCTGACATTCGATGATTTAATGAAAGTAATCAGAGAGAACGGAAATAAAATTGATTTTATAAAAATCTGATGTATAATTTTAAAAATTTCCGCCAATGCTTTCGGTATCAACAAAGCAAAGGCGGATTTTTTAATGAGTTTTTACAGACCTGAATATTACAAGCACGGAAGAAAAATGAAAGGATTTGAAACCCTACTATTTATCGCGCTTGTTTTTACCCTTTTCAGTTCAAGCATTAACCGGACAGTTGAAACGGCGAATGAAATCCGTTCCGAAACTCTCCGGCTTCATATAATCGCAAATTCCGACAGTGAAGAGGACCAATCCCTGAAATTAAAAGTCCGGGATGCTGTTCTTGCTGCAACGGGAGAGCTTTTTGCTGAAGTTTCCGGAAAAACCGAAGCTGTTGCCGCAGCGGAATATTCCGCGAATGATATAAAAGCCATTGCGGAAAAAGTCATCTCTGATGAAGGTTTTGATTATTCCGTACAAGTTGAAGTTACTGAAATGTGGTTTGAAACAAGGAATTACGAAAACTTTTCTCTTCCTGCGGGAGATTATGATGCTGTTCGAATTATAATCGGAAACGGCGAAGGAAAAAACTGGTGGTGCGTGATGTATCCTGCCCTCTGTGTTCCCGGTGCGGAAGAAGCAATTGCAAAATATGAGGAAAATTCAGAATTCATTACCGGAAGCGGAATTGAAATACGTTTCAAAATAATCGAATGGCTTGAAGCAATAAAACATCTTTTGTTAAAATAGTGCAATTTTTATAAACCGTTAATGCAAAACTTTGTTTTGTGTTAACGGTTTTGTTATTTTATATAAAGCGGCAGGTACTCGATTTTGACAGAAATGTGATAATTTTTTAATAAATTTGGTCAATTTTTTGAATAATCTATTGACTTAATATTATAAAAATATGTATAATAAGGTGTTGATATACAACAGTGGGCAAAAGCCCAAAATTAAAGAAACAGAAACAGGAGTGAACAAAGCTTATGGAAAATCTTCTCTATGCTGTTCCCGTGATCGGTGTCATCTCTCTTGTTGTCGCTCTCGTGCTCAAAAGCTGGATCGGCAAACAGGACGAAGGCAACGACAGAATGAAGGAAATCTCCGGTTATATCCGTGAAGGCGCAATGGCTTTCCTCGGCCGTGAGTACAAAATGGTTGCTGCATTTGCAGTAGCTCTCCTTCTTATCGTAGCAATTTTCATTGATGTAAAAGCTGCAGTAGCATGCCTCTTCGGTGCTGCATTCTCTGTTCTTGCTGGTTACATCGGTATGAAAACCGCAACTGATGCAAACGTACGTACCACCAATGCTGCAAACAAAGGCGGTATGCCTTCTGCACTTAAAATCGCATTCCGCGGCGGTGCAGTTATGGGTCTTTGCGTTGTAGGTCTTGGCCTTCTCGGCGTAAGCGTTGTATTCATCATCTGCAACCTTAACAGCGGCATTTTCGCAAACATCACCCTTGCAGACTGCGCAACCATCATCACCGGTTTCTCCCTTGGTGCTTCCTTCGTTGCACTTTTCGGACGTGTTGGCGGCGGTATTTACACCAAAGCAGCAGACGTCGGTGCAGACCTTGTTGGTAAAGTTGAAGCAGGTATCCCCGAAGATGACCCCAGAAACCCCGCAGTTATCGCTGATAACGTCGGCGACAACGTAGGTGACGTTGCAGGTATGGGTTCCGACCTTTTCGAATCCTATGTAGGTTCCATCGTTTCCGCAATCACCCTTGCAATTGCAATCCCCACCGTTTCCAGCGGCCTTCTTGGAAAAGAAGTTGAACTCGATCCCGTAACCGGTTCTCTCTTCCCTCTTTTCCTTGCTGCAATTGGTATCATCGCTTCCATTATCGCTGTATTCTTCGTTAACGGCAAAACCAATAACCCTGCAAGCCAGCTCAACCTTGGTACTTACATCAGCTCTGCAATCGTAATTGCAGCTTCCTTCTTCCTCAGCAATGCTTTCTTCGGCAACATCGGCGCTTTCGTTGCTGTTGTTATCGGTCTTGTTGTTGGTGTTGCAATCGGTAAAATCACCGAATTCTATACCTCCGGCGACTTCAAACCCGTTAAAGAAATTGCACAGCAGTGCGAAACCGGTTCCGCAACCTGCATCATCAGCGGTTTTGCAACCGGCCTTACCTCCACTGTTTTCCCGCTTCTCCTCATCTCTATCGCAATTCTCGGTGCTTACTATGCATTCGGCCTTTACGGCATTGCAATCGCAGCAGTAGGTATGCTTTCCACAACCGGTATCGTTATCGCAGTTGACGCTTACGGTCCTATCTCCGATAACGCAGGCGGTATCGCAGAAATGAGCGAACTTCCCGAAGAAGTACGTGAAATCACCGATACTCTTGACTCCGTTGGTAACACCACCGCAGCAGTCGGCAAAGGCTTTGCAGTTGGTTCTGCAGCTCTTACCGCTCTTGCACTCTTCGTATCCTATTCCCAGATTGCAAACCTTCAGGCTATTGACCTTCTCAAACCCGAAGTTGTTGCAGGTCTTCTCATCGGCGGTATGCTTCCGATGCTCTTCTCCGCTCTTACCATGAACTCTGTTGGTAAAGCAGCAAACCAGATGATCGAAGAAGTTCGTAAACAGTTCCGTGAATTCCCCGGCATCATGGAAGGAACCCAGAAACCCGACTATGCAAGATGCGTTGATATCTCCACCGGTGCAGCTCTTAAAGAAATGCTCCTTCCCGGTGCTCTTGCAGTAATCTGCCCCATCGTTGTTGGTCTCTTCAGCGCTGAAGCACTCGGCGGTATGCTCGCAGGTTCCCTCGTAGTTGGCGTTCTCATGGCAATCACCATGTCCAACGCAGGCGGCGCTTGGGATAACGCAAAGAAATACATCGAAAACGGTCATAACGGCGGCAAAGGTTCTGAACCCCACAAAGCTGCTGTTGTCGGCGATACCGTCGGTGGCCCCTTCAAAGATACTTCCGGTCCTTCTCTTAACATCCTTATCAAACTCATGACTGTTGTATCTGTTGTATTCCTTCCCCTTTTCCTTAAATAATTAAGTGAAAAATAAAAAAGAGCTCCGCTTCGGCGGAGCTCTTTTTATGTCAAAAAATTGCTTTGTTTTTTGTTGGATATGCCAATGATATTTTAACAGATTTTTTGAGAAATTTTAACAAATATATGTTATACTGTATTTAAAGAAATACCCTTTTGAAAGGATTTGCGCCATGTCCCAGGAATTTGCAAACGAACGCGAACTCGAAAAAGAGTTTGAACAGATTTTTGAAAACGAAGAAGCACATTATCTGATTGCAAAACGCGCCCATGAATATGCAAAGCTCATGGCGTATTATCGTTGTGCTTTAATGGAGGTTGAAACCAAATTCAAGGTACTCAACGAAGAATTTTCCCTTCGCCTTGACCGTAACCCCATTGAAAATATCAAAAGCCGCCTTAAAAGGCCTATCAGCATCCGTAACAAGCTTAAAAAATACGGTTATCCCCTGACCATGCAGAACATCGAAGAACAGCTTCATGACGTAGCCGGAATCCGTGTCATCTGTTCCTTCCCAAGCGACGTTTATACCATCGCAGAGGCGCTTCTTAACCAGGATGACGTAAATCTTATCGTTATGAAAGATTATATCAAAAACCCCAAACCAAGCGGTTACAGAAGCCTTCACCTCATTATAGAGATTCCGATTTTTCTTGCTAAAGAAAAACGTATGATGAAAGTTGAGATCCAGCTCCGCACAATTGCGATGGATTGTTGGGCAAGCCTTGAACACCAGATTCATTACAAAAAGGATTTCAATTTCACCGATGAAATGGCGAAGGAACTTTCGGATTGCGCCGCCATAAGCGCCGATCTTGACAGAAGAATGGAAGCTTTGAGAAAAATTGTTCGTCCTGTTCCGGAAAAAGAAGAAATTATAAATATTATTTAAAAATGAAAATAAAAAAAGTCCCGTCCTTTCGGACGGGACTTTTTTATATGATGTTATATAAATCAGTCGCAGATTTTGGAGGAGCTGGAGGTTCCGATTCTGGAAGCTCCTGCTTCGATCATTGCGCATGCTGCTTCGTAAGTTCTTACGCCGCCGGAAGCTTTTACGCCCATTTCGGGGCCAACAGTTTCACGCATGAGGCGGATATCTTCAACGGTTGCGCCGCCGGTGGAAAAACCGGTGGAAGTTTTAACATATTCTGCGCCTGCGCGTTTTGCGGCAAGGCAGGCTTCAACCTTTTCTTCGTCGGTAAGAAGGCAGGTTTCGATGATAACTTTAAGAATCGCTTTTCCGTGGCAAGCGCTGTGAACGGTTGCGATATCCTCCTCTACAGAGCGCCAGTCGCCTTCTTTTGCGGAGGTAATATCGATTACCATATCGATTTCTTCTGCGCCGTCTTCGATTGCACAGGCTGCCTCATAAGCTTTTGCTGCGGAAGCCATTGCACCGAGAGGGAAACCTACAACAGAGCAGGTTTTGATATCGGTTCCTTTAAGTTCGTTATGTACAAAATCAACGTTAACGGAGTTTACGCAAACAGCCGCAACATTGTATTTTTTTGCTTCGTCGCATACAGCTTTGAGCTGTTCATAAGTTGCATCAGCTTTGAGAAGAGTGTGGTCGAGATATTTTGCGATTTCCTGTTTATCCATTTTTGGTTTCCTCCTTTATTTTAAATCAGCCGCAACCGCCGCAGGAGCCGCAGTCACCGGAGCATCCGCCCTGTTCGGGTCTTGCGATGGTGTCGGGATCGTCGCCTGCTGCAGACATCTGGATGATATGAAGTACATATTCATACATTTCGTTGAAATCATCCTGTGCATTGTTGTATGCAACCATTTTTTCATGGTTGGTTGCAACATCATAAAGCTCACGAACAACTTTGTCGAGTTCTTCGATTTTTTTATCGTCGCGATCTGCTTTGGTGATTTCCTGGGTGAGTTCATATCTCTTCATGTTGAATTCGGCGATTTTTTCCTGGAGTGCTTCGTCTTCCTCAACAGCTCTCTGAGCATTGGTAAGAGCGATATAGCTTTCCTCCTGCTGGATTTTTTTGCCGAGTTCGCGTGCCATTTCGATAACAGTCATTTATTTATTCCTCCGTTTTAATAATTTCTCCGTCAAGCGCCCAACCAAGGGACTCTTTTAAATATACTTTTGCAAAACCCTTCTGAACGTCGGTTCTCGGGGCACGAACAACAAGATTTTCGTAACTTCTTCCGCTTATATATCCTTCGCCAACATCGACCTCGTCATCAAAAAGAACGGTCGTCGTTTTTCCTACGAAAGAAGCGTTGACTTCGTGGCTGATTTCCGTCTGTAAGTCAAGAAGACGCTGGAAGCGGTTTGAAGAAACGTCATGCGGAATCTGATCTTCCATAACCGCAGCCTTTGTTCCTTCGCGTTTTGAATAAATGAAGCTGTAAGTCATGCTCCATCTTGCTTTTCTGGAAAGTTCCATAGTCGCTTCAAAATCCTCTTCCGTTTCACCGGGAAAACCAACTATGAGGTCACTTGTAATTGTAACGTCCGGAATAATCTCCCTTGCCATATCAACAAGTTCCATATAATGTTCCGCGGTGTATCTTCTGTTCATGCGGCGAAGAACGTCATCCGAACCGCTCTGTACCGGAAGATGGATGTAATTGCAGACTTTTTCACAATCGCGGATTGCTTCAAGAAGCTCTCTGGTGCAATCTTTCGGATGAGAAGTCATGAATTTGATCCTAAAATCGCCGGGAATTGCATTGACTTCGCGAAGAAGCTCTGCAAAGGTAATTCCCTTTACAAGACCTTTTCCGTAGGAGTTTACATTCTGGCCAAGGAGAGTTATCTCTTTATAGCCGGCGGCAACGATTTCTCTTGCTTCTGCAAGGATATTTTCAGGAAGACGGCTTTTTTCTCTTCCGCGGACAAGGGGCACTACACAGTATGTGCAGAAGTTGTCGCATCCATGCATGATCGGAAGATTTGCTTTCATATCATCGTCACGGTGTATCGGGAGATATTCAGCCATACAGCCTTCGCCTTCGCCAATATCGAACTGGCGTTTCTTTGCGGTGATATGCTTATAAACAAGTTCCGGAAGTCTTGGAGCAGCATGTGTTCCGAAAACGATATCAACAAAAGGATAGCTCTGGCGGAACTTTTTAGCAATATGTTCCTGCTGTACCATGCATCCGCAGACGGCGATTATCATATCCGGATTTTCTTCATGGGCTTTTTTGAGAATGCCCACATTTCCGAAAACACGTTTTTCCGCATTTTCCCTGATGGCGCAGGTATTGAAAATTACAAACTCAGCGCCTTCGGAAGAATCGGTTATAGTATAACCCATCTGTTCAAGAAGTCCTTCAAGCTTTTCTCCGTCGGAAAAGTTTTGCTGACATCCGTATGTATGAACGTAAGCGAGGTGCTTTCCTTCCCTTTTGGAAACAAATTCACGCACCTTTTCAATATAATTAATTTCGGGCATTGAAACTTCCTTTCTGCCTTTTAAAATCAGATATATTCCTTAACTTTATTATTTTATCACGAAGGCCGGAATTTATCAATAGTATAGAACGCGAATATGTTTAGCAAAACATTTTTGCGTCAATAATATCTTCGCAACAAAATTACGGAGTGATAAAAATGACCGTTAAACGAGGAGATATTTATTATGCCGACTTAAGCCCTGTTGTCGGTTCCGAACAGGGCGGAATCCGTCCGGTACTTATTGTTCAGAATGACGTCGGAAACAAATTCAGTCCGACTGTTATCGCGGCGGCAATTACAAGCCAGAAAGATAAGACAAAGCTTCCGACCCATATTTCCGTTTCTTCGCAAAACTGCGGACTTGCAAAGGATTCCATCGTTCTTCTTGAACAGATACGTACCATCGACAAACAGCGCCTTAAAGAGCATATGGGACATCTTGATGAGGGTGCAATGAATAAAATCGACGAAGCTCTTTCAATAAGTTTCGGATTATAAAAACAAAAAAACGGAAGGCAAACGCCTTCCGTTTTTTATTCATAAAGTTTATAAATTTCTTTTGCTCTTTCTTTGATTGTTTCCTTAATATTTTCCGGGGAAACAACTTTCAAATCTTCCGAGGAAAACTGCATAAGCCAGCGGATAAGTCCTTCCCCTTCCGCCGCATAAACATCGGTACGGAAACGGTTTTCTCCGACCGGGAACGTTCTTATTTCTTCTCCGAATTCGGATCTTACGTCTTTGGCTATTTTTTCACTGCATTCAAGGACAAGCCTTACGGATTCTCCGCCATACATATTAACGCTTCTTCGGATATAATCGCCTATTGAAAAACTTCCGCGAAGTTCTTCGATTTCATTCCTCGGACGAATCGGAATTCTTGTTATTTCAACGTTCGTCATCATTTCAACGTGGAAGTGAATGAGATGGTCGTGGCTCTTGCTGTTTCCGATAAGAAAATAGCTGTCGTCGTCCCAGCAAAGATAATAGGGAGAAATTTCATAAACGTGACCGTCGCGTTTAAGCTGCATTTTTCCGTCGGGAGCAAACTCAAAATACTGGAAAGTTATTCTTTTTCCGGTTTTTATCGCGGTTATAACTCGGTCGATATTAAAGCGGACTTTTTTGTTTTTGGATTTTATCTTTTCATCAACAAAAGTGTGCTCTTTAATTATCTCTTCGCCTGTGGGACTTGCCATTTCGCAAAGTTTATCAATTATTGAAACAGAATCGTCATAGGTGATGAATTTTGCTCCGGAAACCGCATCCGCAATTATTTTGAGTTCATAATCTTCAAAAAGCTGGTCCGTCATATAATAACCGCGTTTTAATTCATCGCAAAGGATTATTGAATAACCCGCTTCCCTAAGAGCGGCAACATCCCTTGCGACAGATTTTCTTTCGGCTGTAACACCTTTTTCCGCAAGATATGCAATAAGTTCATTTGTATTAACAGGGTGCTGTTCATCGGTTTTTTTAAGTCTTTCGAGAACATAGAGAAGTTTTTCCTTTGTCTTTCCTTCCATTTTAAAGCACTCCTTTCATTTTTCTACGAAACAATTATATCATATATCCTGCGACAAAACAGCACCAACAGGTTCTTTTTTCTTAAAGTTTTGCACTTTTTCGATTATCCATCCGGAAAGCAGAACCGTCACAAGAGAATAAGCAATCTGTCTGAACGGAATATAAGTAAGCGAAAGCAAAAGCACCGTCATATCCGTAAAAAGATATGCCTGAGATATTTTTATTTTCAGCTTTTTAGAAATTACAAGAGCAAGAGCATCGTCACCGGCGCAGGCTCCACCCTGCCGGACAACAATTCCTGCACCGATTCCGACAAATATTGCGCCGATTATTGCAGCAACGATCGGAACCGAATCCAGATCGGGCAAAAGCGGCGGAAACCGTTCAAGTAAAGCATAGAACGCGGAATATCCCAAAGTTCCGACCAGTGATTTCAGGATAAATTCTTTTCCCAGAAAAACAACCCCCATGAGGTAACAGGTTCCGTCGAGAAAAGGCGCTGTTACTGCCGGGGAAAGATTGAACCAGTTAAAAAGAAGAAGTTCAATTCCCCAGATTCCGCCTTCGGTGATTATCGTTCTTGAATGGATGTTATACATTCCGAAAGCAAGAATAAACGCACCGAAAAGAATATAAACAAGGTAGAAATATTTTTTTATCAGTTTTTTCAAATTTTTTCACCTTTCAGTTGAATCCGCGGAAGCCTTTACCGATGATTTCACTGCTGTTGGTTATCATCATAAATGCTGTGGGTTCAACGTCTTTTATAAAACGGCGCAGACGGACCGCCTGGCTTCTTTTAAGCACAACAAGAACGATGTTCTTTTCTGTATGGGAATATGCTCCCTCCGCTTTATAAATAGTTGCGCTTCTGTGAAGTTCATTATGGATATAATCACAGATAGGCTTCGGATTTGTTGTAATAATCGTAAAATATTTGCAAAGGTTTAGGTTTTCGATTGCACCGTCCATTATAAGGGTTTTTGCAAAAAGACCGGTGAGAGAGAAAAGACCCGTTGAAAAATCAAAAACAATAAAAGCACTTGCTGCAATCAAAAGGTCGACCGCAAAAATTGCCGCCCCGATTTCCATTGTTGTATATTTTTTAAGAATCATTGCGACAATATCCGTACCGCCGCTTGATGCATCCATATTGAAAAGAATTGCGGAAGCAACGGCGGTTATTCCAACCGCAAAAAGAAGTTCTATGACCGGTTCGTTGGAAAGAGGTTTTGTAATAGGATAAATCCTGTCAAGAAGCGATATTCCGCCGGTTGAAACAACTGTTACAAAAAAGGTTTTTCCCGCAAAATTCTTTCCGAGAACAACAACTCCGATTATAAGAAGAACAGCATTTATAACAAGGTTTATTGTACTTGCAGAAACATCGATCACCTTGCTTAAAACAACAGAAAGACCCGTAATACCGCCAAAGCTGAAGTTATTAGGATATTTAAAAAGCCATGTACTTACAGAAATAAGAACAGAAGCAACAGTAAGTTTTCCGTAATCAACTAAAAATCTTCTCATAGTATCCATACATTTATCTCCTTAATGGTCAGATGACCTGGAAAATGTAAAATTTAAGATAATCCGTTTCCGGAACGTTCCAAAGAATAGGATGGTCCGGAGACTGCTGTCTTGCTTCAATCTGGCGAAGTTCAACTCCCGCATCCTTTGCAGCGGAACGGAGCATTTTTACAAAAAGCTCGTCCGGCATAAAATGAGAACAGGAAGCCGTTGCAAAATATCCTCCGCGCGGAAGAAGTTTCATTGCACGAAGATTTATATCTTTATAACCTTTGAATGCGCTGTCGACAGTTTTTCTGGATTTAGTAAATGCCGGCGGATCAAGGATTATAAAATCAAATTTTTCCGCTTTGTTATCAAGATTTGTAAGAAGATCAAAAACATCTGCAACTCTGAATTCCATTGTACCAGAAAGTCCGTTCTGTTCTGCGTTGCGTTTTGCCATTTCGATTGCAGATTCGGATATATCAACAGCGCAAACATGTGCCGCACCGCCTTTTGCCGCGTTCAGAGCGAAAGAACCGGTATGGGTAAAGCAATCAAGCACCCTTTTACCTTTTGCAATTTTCGAAACGGCAAGGCGGTTATATTTCTGGTCGAGGAAAAAACCGGTCTTCTGTCCGTTTTCAAAATCAACGCTGTATTTTATTCCGTTTTCAACGATTTCAGTTTCGGTGGAATCCGGAACAGGAACATTTTCAAGCAGATACCAGCCTTTATTCTCTTCCATTCCCTCCAGTTTACGGATTGCAACGTCGTTGCGTTCGTAAATTCCGCGAATCGTTTCTCCGTCTTCGGAAAGAACTTCATAAAGAAGCGGAAAAACAATGTTTTTGATTTTTTCCATTCCGATGGAAAGGCACTGTGTTACAAGGATATCTCCGAATTTATCAACCGTAAGACCCGGGAACTGGTCCGCTTCGCCGAAAATAAGGCGGCAGCATCCGGTATCTTCGCCCATAACCGTTTTTCTGTAATCCCATGCATATTTTACTCTTCTTTTCCAGAATTCACGGTCAAATTTATCGTTTGCATTTTTTGAAACAAGGCGGATTCTAATCTTGCTTTCGGTACTGATGAATCCTGTTCCGATATATTTTCCTTTTTCGGAAACGGCATCTACAAGCGAACCGTTTTCATATTCTCCTTCAACGGAAAGCACTTCCGCATCATAAATCCAGGGATGGCCTCCGCCAACCCAGTTTTCGCCTTTTTTTGTAATTATCGCTTTGGGAAAATTTCTTTCTGTTTTCATAAAAAAGCCTCTCAATATATAAGGTCTTCCGGTTGGAATTCCGTAATTTCAAAAACATCATCGTTTCCGCAAAATGCGGCAGTTATCGGAACATCTTCGATTTTTCCACAGAAAAAACGTATTTTTCTGCCTTCGATTTCATGTTCTTCGGTAAGAGGAAGAACGGAAAAATTTTTAGGTGAAAGAGAAAAACCTGTCCCAAGAAATTTGAGCACCGCTTCCTTCGCAGTCCATATCCGAAGAAATTTTTCTGTGCTCAATCTTGCAAATTGCTGTTCTTCTTCTGTAAAACATCGTTCAATAAGTCTTTCGGACGGACTTTCATGCATTTCGATATCGATTCCGATTTCATTTTCCGAAACGGCAACAACAGAATATTGTCTGCTGTGAGAAATGCTGAAAAAAGGCCCGTGCTCAAAAAAAGGTTTCCCATGCTCGTTAAATTTCATTTCTTCGGTTTTTTCACCAAAAAGTTCCCGCATCATAAGTCCGGCGGTTGCGGAAAGAAGCGCATCGTTTTTGTTTATTAATTTTTCCGCTTTTTTTCGTCTTTTTTCCGGCAAAAGGGAAACACATTCTTCATAAAGATGTTCGAATTTTTTCATATCGCAAAAATATATCCGCGGCAACCCGAACACCTCCCGATTCTTTACTTTATAAAAAAATCTGTTATAATATTAATAACCCAGATTATTTTATCACAATCTGCTGTATTTTCAAGTATTATTTGAAAGAAGGACGTAAATACGGATAAAATAAATAAAATCGTTCTCTGCTCCATTGCTTCAAAATATGTCCATTCCCCTCTTGCGCCCTGGTGTCTTTTGGCAGGAATCCGGGAATTTTCAAAAGAAGAATATAACTGCAAAATAGTCGAAGGAACAATAAACGAACCTGTCGAAAAAATTTTTGAAAGAATAAATGCTGAAAAACCTGATATAATCGGGCTTTCCTGCTATATCTGGAACATAAATACTGTTCTTATTCTCGGAAAAATGCTTCGCGAAGCATTGCCCGAAAGCATAATAATTCTTGGCGGACCGGAAGTTTCCTATAATCCCGTTGACGTACTCAAAAATAACAACTGGTGCGATTCCATTGTTTCCGGTGAAGGCGAATTTCCTTTTGCTGTTCTTTGCGACGCAATAAAAACCGGCGGAAATTTCGATATTCCCGGCGTATGCTTCCGCAAAAGTGATGAAATCATCACAAATGAACCTTATATTGCCGAAGGCGAATCCCCTTCCCCCTATTGCGATGAATATTTTGAAGCTCTGCACGGAAGAATCGCTTATCTTGAAACAAGCCGCGGATGCCCCTATTCCTGTGCTTTCTGTCTTTCCGGAAGATGCGGCGGAGTCCGTTTTTTTGATATTGAAAGAGCAAAAAAAGAGATGCTTCTTCTTGCAAAAAGCGGCACCCAGACCGTTAAACTTGTTGACAGGACTTTCAACGCAAACAGAAAAAGAGCAAAGGAACTCTGGCAGTTTGTAATCGATGAGCACGGAAAAGGTATTCCCGAAAACGTCTGTTTCCATTTTGAAATAGCCGGCGATATACTCGATGAAGAATCAATAAAAATTCTTAATTCCGCGCCAAAAGGCTCCATTCAGCTTGAAATAGGAATGCAGAGTTTCAACGAAAAGACACTTGCTTATATAAACCGAAAAACCGATACTGTAAAACTTATCGAAAATATTAAAAAACTGCTTGCTCCCGGAAATCTTCATATCCATATTGACCTTATTGCGGGACTTCCTTTTGAAGATATTGAAAGTTTTGAGCATAGTTTTGACATCGGTTTCAATCTCCGTTCCAATATGCTCCAGCTTGGATTTCTGAAACTTCTTCACGGTGCTCAGATGCGTGAAAATTCCGAAAAATACCCTTGCGAATTTTCCAAAGAACCGCCTTATGAAGTTATTTCCACCCAATGGACCGACGAAAACGACCTTGCGCTTCTGCATAAAGTTGAAGACGCCCTTGAAAGGCTTTATAACAGCGGAAGATTTATCGAAACAGTTGATTACGTTCTTGACAAAACGTGCTCAACACCTTTTGAATTTTTCAAAAATTTCGGGATCTATGCATCGGAACATTCGAAGCCCCTTGTTTCCCTTGACGATTACACCGAAATGGCTTTTGAATATCTCTCTGCGCTTGAAGGAATCGAACCTTCCGTGCTCAAAGATAAGATGATCTGCGACAGGTTGTGCTCAAATTCTTCCAGAAAACTTCCGGATGTGCTTAAAGTGAAAAATTCGGAAATTAAAAAAATACGGATTGCTGTTGAATCCGAAGAAGGAAACCAAAGAAAACCCGGTATAAAACGCGGTTTCGCTCTTCTTGAAAGCGAAAAAGCCGCAGTTTTTGCTGATTACGAGAACAAAGATCCCGTTACCGGAAAATACATGCTCAAAAAAGTTTATTACGAAAGCTGTTGATAAAATGGAACTTAAAGAAGCTTTACTTAACAGAAGAAGCGTAAGAAAATTCACCGAAGAACCCGTTTCCGAGGAAGATGTCCTTGAACTTCTCCATGCGGGAATGAGCGGACCTTCCGCCTGCAACAAAACCCCTTGGGAATTTTACGTTATCACAAATCCCGCAACCCTTGAAAAACTCCGCAAAGCGGCAAGATTCTCAAAAATAACCGCTCCCCTTGCAATAGTTGTTTGCGGAAATCTTTCAAAAACGCTCCCTTTGAGTTTTTCTTCTTTCTGGATCCAGGATTGCAGCGCCGCAACGGAAAACATTCTTCTTCGTGTAACCGATCTTGGACTCGGTGCGGTCTGGTGCGGAGTACATCCGATGAAAACTGCGGAAAAGAACGTTCGTGAAGCTCTTTCACTTCCGGAAAAAATCGTTCCTCTCAACATAATCCATATCGGGCATCCTGCGGAAAAACCGGAACCCCGTGATCAGTTCAGCGAGAAAAAAGTGCATTATATAAAATAAAAAAAGCAGCCGGAAGGCTGCTTTTTTTATTTTATCAGAATCCTCCGCTTTTATGGGAAAAACCGCTTCCGTTAATTGTTGTACCGCCATTATTACTGTCTTGCGGCGGATTGTAAACTCTGTGGATATCCCTGTGGGAGAAAAGGTCATACTGATTTGTAAGGTTGAGTTTTTTGGCGTATTTATGCGCTTCGGTGGCTCTTCTTGCTGTTTTCATCTGTGCCCGGAGAACAAGGCAGATTACAAGAGCAATCAAACAGGAAATCAGAATTGCGATCAGAATTCCGATAAATCCTGCTCCGCCTTTGTCACTTGAAACGTCATAAGGTTCTTCATAAAGCGCAAGTTCAAAATATTCCTCGCAACTGTCGAGATAACTTGAAAAACCGCCGTACCAATCGTCCTCAGCAAAATATTTGACAAATCTGTCGGCCATTTTGTCTTTTCCGTAATCGGTGAAAACTGTGTTTCCGTAACCGAAAGCCGCAATATCATACTGTCTTTCACCGGTCGAAAGAAGAAGAGTTATGGAGCTTTTTTCCGTTCCGTAACCGAGGGAAAGTTCGCTGTGAACAAGTTCGTTATATTCCCATGCTTCCATTCCATCGAGTGTATCAGTTATCATTATGTAAACAGCGCAATGATATTTTTTTGTCATTTCCCATGCTCTTGCTTCAAGTTCGGTTTCTTCGGAATCCGAAAGGATATCCGGATAATCGATAAGCATTGTATCAAACTGAACGTCGCCGGTTGCGCCGAAAACAGTTATTCCCATTGCAAAAACAAGTACAGCAGCAAAAATTACCGAAAGAATCTTTTTAATCATTTAATTCCGCCCCCTTTTCACATAAGAAGCCAGATAAGGCTTAAAACAACGGAAAGGGGTGCCGCAATTGCTGCAAAAAGTCCCCAGAATTTTTTCTTGTCAACAGGAAGATCGCCGATAAGTTTTCCGGTCTGTCCGTTCATTGCAAAAAGGAAATTTTCGCCGTTATATTTTGTACTGAGCATCCAGACAGGCAAAAGTGCGTATTTCATGCCTTTTTTATTGAAATTATAATTTTCGGTTATTGTGTTGACCATCATATATCCGATTACCGTGTTGCGAAGTTCCCTCTTAATGCTGTTTCTTGCTCTTTCGGAAATTCTTGCAACGCTTGCGCTTTGTTCAACGTCATATTTATCTGCATAGAATCCGGGAAGATATGCGGTTGAAAAAGGTTTAAGTTCGCTGTAATCAAAAGGTTCTATTGCGTCCATATGTTCATCGGGCATTTTTGTCGAAGCATCGACCGGAATCATTTCAAAATCAAGGTTTCCTTCACGAAGGACATTGAAATATGTAGTTTCGGTAACGTCATAGTCCCCTTCGCGCCATTTTCTTATATTTGCGCCGCGGTACATTGCTTTTCCGTCCATCTTGCAGTCGCAAAGCCAGAAAGGAACGTAAACGCCCTTGATCTCTTCGATATGGTTACGGTTTTTGAATTCCTTCGGAAGAAAAACTTTTCCGTTATAATATTTTTTAAGGGCAGCTTCCGCCTGTTCTTTGTTGAGTTTAAACGGAATTATCAGATCCGGTTTTAAACCTCCGGTGAACTGTCCGGGAATAACGGTCGGATTTCCGCAATAAGGACAGCTTGTTGCGGCGGTTGTTGCATCACAAATAAGTTCGGCACCGCAGGAAGGACAGCTGTAAACTTTCATCTTCTTTGTTTCTTCGCTGCTCCATTGGTTTCCGGATATTTCTTCCTTTTCTTCATTTTTTGCCGTATTTTCAGCAGCTTTTGCTTCTTCTTCGGCATAAAGCTTTTCAATTTCCTCAACGGTGAATTTGCTTCCGCAATAATCGCATTCAAGCATTCCGCTTGCGCCGACAAAATGCAACGGTCCGGTACACGCAGGACATTTATGGTTGGTGATTTCTGTTGCCATTTTTTCGCCTCCCTGAAATATTATATTCCGAATATATAATATCACTTTATCATAAAGCAATGCAAGTTTTTGCAAACAAAAAAGTGTCCGCAAAGCGGACACTTTTTTATCAATGGTAAATTCCGGTCATTGCTTCAAGAACTTCGTACTGTTCTTCGTCGAGACCTTTTTTCATGTTGAGAGCTTCAACTATATCGATATCCTCGAATTTTCCATTGTTGGAACGGATAACACGGTTGGTTTTTCCTTCACAAAGAACTTTTACCGCTTCATAACCCATTGAAGCTGCGGTAACTCTGTCGCGGGCAGAAGGGCTTCCTCCACGCTGGATATGACCGAGAATAGTTACTCTTGTATCAAGTGCAAGCTCCTCTGCAATACGTTCGCCCATCTTGGTTGCTTTTCCGACACCTTCGGCCATGATGATCATAAAATGAGTTCTTCCGCCGAGTCTTGCTTTTCTGATATTTTCAACAATATCGTTTTCGAAATCGAATTCCTTTTCCGGAACAAGAACTGCGGTTGCGGAGGTTGCAAGACCTACGTAAAGAGCAAGATGGCCTGCCCTATGTCCCATAACTTCAACAACGGAGCAGCGGTCGTGGGACTGCATTGTATCGCGGAGACGGTCGATTGCTTCAACTGCGGTGTTTGCAGCGGTATCGTAACCGAGGCAGTAATCGGTGCAGCTGATATCGTTATCGATAGTGGCAGGAATACCTACAACGGAAATTCCGTGTTTGGAAAGAGCATAAAGTCCGCGGAAAGTTCCGTCGCCGCCTACGGCAACAATTCCGTCAAGACCGAACTGCTTGCAGGTTGCAGCAGCTTTGTTCTGACCGATTTCGGTCATGAATTCTTCGCTTCGTGCGGTATAAAGCATTGTACCGCCTTTGTTGATGATTCTTGAAACGCTGTCGGAATCAAGACGGATGATATCGCCGGTAATAAGTCCGTTATATCCCCTTCTGATACCAACGCATTCGATTCCTCTACTTACTGCGGTTCTTACAACGGAACGGATTACAGCGTTCATTCCGGGTGCGTCACCGCCGGAAGTAAGAATTCCTATTCTTTTGACTTTTTTATCCATATGTAAATAACACTCCTGTCAGAATTTCTCTATTATATATAATAACCTAAATTTGTCAATATGTAAACTGGCAATTTGGCAGAAATAAAAACCCGCAGGGTTCCGCGGGTTTTCACATTAGTCACAAAATATTGAAGGAGTTTTTGGTGAAATTTGCTTTTCTGTCAAACATACACCGTTTTATCATTTCTTTCTGAATTCGCTCATAAATATGGGCATCATGCGTTTTGAATATTCCCGAAGAGCATATTCGCCGTTGCAGATACACCAGTCATAAAGAAGCGCCCTTTCGCAAAGAGCATAGGCTTTTACAATTTCGCCCGTTGTAACGTCGTCGCGGAGCTCGCCCTTTTCCTGACCGCTTTTTATTGTAAGCCGGAGAAGTTTATAATAAGTTCTGCTTCTGTCAAGAAGATGCTTTTCGCTTTTTGTGATAAGCTGGGAAGAATAAAGTCTTGCAAGAAGGTCTATTGAAATCCTGTTTTCGATCATACCGAAAAGTTCTTCGTTATAATACATAAGTTTTTCGAAAGAACCCATTTCAGGATCGATTTCTTCTTCAATCTCCTCATATTTTTCATCAAAAAGATATGAAAGAGAACTTAAAAGAGCGTCTTTTCCTGCAAAATAATGATAAAAGGAACCTTTTGAAGTTCCGGATTCTTCGATTATATCTTCAACTGTTGTATCGTCATAACCCTGTTCGTAAAAAAGGCGCCATGCCGCATCTACGATTTTACTTTTTGTGTTTCGTGAATTCTTTTTCGGCATGTTAATATCAGCTCCTTTCGTTTATTTTATTTTATCACAAGAGTTTAATAAGAACAACAGCGTTTTTAAAGAAACTGTGCAGTTTTTCGCTTTAATACGTTAAATTGAATAAAACTTTGCATTAAATTTGTTATTTCCTACAAAAATTGTATATTATGCTTGAAATTAGAATAAAAAGTGATTATTATAAGGGCAATTATTATTTTTTCGGAGGTGTAAAAAAAGCTTATGGAAAGATTATTCAATTTTTCAGCAGGCCCGGCGGCTCTTCCGCTTTCTGTTCTTGAAGAAGCACAGCGCGACCTTCTTTGCTATCCCGGTGCAGGCTGCAGTGTTATGGAAATGAGTCACCGATCTCGGCCTTACGAAAAAATAATCGAAGAAACCGAAGCAACCCTTCGCCGCACCATGAATATACCGGATGATTATGCGGTTGTTTTTTGTCAGGGCGGCGCAACAATGCAGTTTTCAATGGCTGCAATGAACTTCGCCCGACAGGGACAGAAAGCCGCACATGCGGTCAACGGTGTTTTCTCTCAAAAAGCTTTTGAAGAGGCTTCCCGATGGTGCGACGCATATAAAATTGTTGATACAAAAACAAGCGTTCCGGAAATCACAAACGACATGATACTTCCCGGAACAGCATATCTTCATATAACCGGAAACAATACCACAAGCGGAACAATGTACCGAAAACTTCCGGAACACGGTAATACTCCCCTTATCGGAGACTGGACTTCCGGAATTCTCGGAACCGAAATCGACGTAAGAGACTATTCTCTTGTTTATGCCGGCGCGCAGAAAAACATGGGTCCCGCCGGAGTTGCCGTTGCAATTTACAAACGCGGAAGCATTCTTCCCGATATCGATCCTGTTGTTCCTTCCCTTCTCCGTTATGAAGAAATGGAAAAAACCGGTTCAATGCTCAACACTCCGCCGACTTTCGCAATTTATATGTGCGGACTTGTTTACAAATGGGTCGAAGAACAGGGCGGCGTTTCCGAACTTGAAAAACTTAACACCAAAAAATCTCAGATTCTTTATGACGTTATCGACTCTTCCGGACTTTATAAAGGAATTGCCGATAAAGACTGCCGTTCCATTATGAACGTAACATTTACCCTTCCCGATGACGAAAGCACAGCAGCATTCCTCGAAATGGCTAAAAAGCGCGGAATGATAAGCCTTGCAGGCTACCGTTCCGTCGGCGGAATCAGAGCATCCATCTATAACGGAATGCCGATTGAAGGCGTTGAATGTCTTGCACAGTGCATGATCGATTTTGAAAAGGGATACAGGGAATAATCTTTATTTCAAGGAGATAATTCTATGTTTACCATTAATACTTACAATAAAATCGGCCAGGCGGGCCTTGATATGTATAATAAAGATAAATATGTCATCACCGACGTTCTTGATAATCCGGATGCGATAATGGTACATTCCGCTCCTCTTCATAACGTTGATATGGGCAAAAATCTTAAAGCAATCGTCCGTGTCGGCGCCGGAGTAAATACGATTCCCGTTGACCGACTTACCGAAGAAGGCGTTGTTGTTTTCAACACCCCCGGCGGAAACGCAAACGCAGTTAAAGAACTCACCATTGCGGCAATTGTAATGATTTCCAGAAACGTTGAAGCTGCATCCGCCTGGGTAAAAGGTCTTAACACCACCGAACCCGGAAAGGAAGTTGAAAAAGGTAAAGAGGCTTTCCGCGGTCCGGAAATCATGGGCAAAAAAATCGGTATAATCGGTGTCGGTTCCATCGGTTCCAGAATGGCAAAAGCTTGCAGCGACCTCGGAATGGAAGTTATCGGTTATGACCCTTATCTTCTTCCGGCAAGAAAAAAGGAGCTCCGGGCATATCTCAATTTCACCAATGACGTTGATGAGATTTACAAAACCTGCGATTATATCACCATTCACGTTCCGCTTACCGACGATACAAAAGATTATATCGGAAAAGCACAGTTTGAAATGATGAAACCCGGTGTTTATCTTATCAACTATGCCCGCGGACCTGTCATCAACAACGAAGCCGTTGTTGATGCTCTCAAAAGCGGAAAAGTCAAGGCATATGCCACCGACTTCCCCACCGCAGAACAGCTTGAACTCAAAAACGTTTTTGCAACTCCTCATCTTGGAGCGGGCACTCCCGAAGCAGATGAAAACTGCGCAAAAATGGCCGCAAAACAGATTATGGATTATCTTGAAAACGGAAATATCGTCAACTCCGTCAACCTTCCTGCAGTTTCCTTCCCGAGAGCCGCCGGTGCAAGAATAACACTTATCAACCACAACAAACCCGGTATGCTTGGAACCATCACCGAAAAAGTTGCCGCCGCCGGACTTAACATCGAAAACCTTGTCAACAAATCCCGTGACAGCGTCGCTTATACTATTCTGGATTTTGACGAGGATGTCACAGAAGAGCTTGTTGAACAGCTTAAAGCAATCGACGGAGTTCTTCGCGTCCGTGTTCTTTGATATTATAAAAAATAAGGCGGAACTTTCAGTTCCGCCTTTCCTTTTAGGAGAAATTTTATGGATTATTTGAAAAAATTCGAAAAACTCGGCGTTAAAATTCCGAATATCCTTTTGCCGAAAGTCGGAACAGATTATTCAAAATATGCAGTTCTCGCCTGCGATCAATATGCCGCACAGCCGGAATATTGGGAAAAAGTCCGTACCTATGTAGGCGAATCCGCTTCCACACTGCATATGACTCTTCCGGAAGCATGGCTTCTTTCCGGGGATAAAGATTATAAAAAACGTGCCGATGCAATGGAAAAATATCTTTCCGACGGAACTCTTGAAGAAATCGGCGACGGTTTCATCTTTACCGAAAGGGATACCCCCGACGGCACAAGATTCGGCCTTGTTGCGGCTTTTGACCTTGAACAGTATGATTACAACCCCGGTTCGGATAAACTTATAAAAGTTACAGAACGCACCGATATATCAAGGGTCGCCCCAAGAGTTGAAATCCGAAGACAGGCTCCTCTTGAACTCCCTCATGTTCTTATGCTTATTGTTGACAAGCAGGACAAATTAATGAAAATGCTCCGTAAAGAATGTTCGGAACTTCCGAAAATCTATGATTTTGATTTAATGGAAGGCGGCGGACATATCAAAGGAACAAAAATAGAAAGCGACGTAATTTATCAGAAAATCTCCGATATCCTCGATGAACTTTTCATCGAAAATGGAGGAACTTTTTCCTTCGCAATGGGCGACGGAAACCATTCTTTTGCAACCGCAAAATGTTACTGGGAAGAACTGAAAAGATCTCTTTCCAAGGAAGAACAGAAAAATCACCCCGCAAGATTCTGCCTTGCGGAAATAATCAATCTTTATGACCCTGCGATGCCTTATGAATGTATGAACCGCCTTCTCTCCGGCGTTTCCGATCCGGAAAAAGCACTTTTCGAGATGGGGCTTGATCTTTCCGCACTCCCCTCTTTGCAGGAATTACAGCCTATTATGGACCGTTGGCTCGAATCCCATACTGAAGTTTCGGTTGAATATGTTCACGATGCGGATACCTGCGAAAAGCTTGGAAAAGAACCGGGATGTATCGCTTTCTGCTACCGGGAATTCGACAGGGACAGCGTTTTTGAAGTAATCAAAAACAACACTGTTTTTGTCCGCAAGAGTTTTGCAATGGGACATCCTTTTGAAAAGCGTTATTATCTTGAAGGAAGAAAAATAAGATAAACAAAAGCGTGCCGGAAGGCACGCTTTTATTCTTTTTTGTAATAGTCAGTTTTTTCCGCTGGATTTTCAAATAAAAAAGGTTCTATAATTGTTTCAAAGGGTATTCCCGGAAAGAGGAGGATTCACCGAATGATTTATGAAGCTGTTTTGAAAGCAAAAAGCGAAGCCGACAGAAATTTTGACATAATTTATTATCTCGGAAAAGAAGAAAACGATTATTACGTAGAATCCCGTATCGAAGGAAAAACCGATTTTGAAACATTTTTCCTCGGAAAATGCAATCCGGAAAAGGCCGAAGAAACATTAAAGATTCTTGCGGAAAATTCCGTCCGGCCTTTGCATATTGAAAATATTATTTCGGATATGAGGTTTTAAAAAGTAAACAAAAACCGCCTTCTTTCATAAAATATAACAAGTATGCCTTCTTTTGCGGAAGAAGACAGCTTCATTACTTATGACAGGAGGAATTTTATGGCAGAGCAAAAGACATCCGGCAATGCCTTCAAAGAGGCTGTTTGCATTGATGCCGGAAGGATCTACGATTCTTGTTCAGATAAAGATTGCCTCGAGGATCTCCAGGTTTATTTTACCGAAACGGAGCAGGCAAAAATCGATCGGGCGCTTACCGTTAAGGCCAAAAGCGTTGAAGTACTTAACGTATTCCTTGAGGTGGAACCGATTCCTTTTAACCGCGGTTTTTATTCCGTTGATATGACTTTCTATTTTCTTGTCAATCTTTCGGCATATTACACCCCGGTTTCGACAGCGGATTCTGTGACCGGTCTTGCTTTCTTTTCGAAAAAAGTAATTCTTTACGGAAGCGAAGGAAACGTTAAAGTTTTCAGTTCCGAAATGCCTTTCGGAGGAAACGGAAATGTTTCGGACAGTCCCAGAGCTGTTGTTCAGGCTGTTTCACCCATCGTTCTTTCAAGCCGCATTGTGGATTGCTGTGAATGTGACTGCTGCGGATGCGAACTTAATTTTCCCGAATGTGTTTCCAACTGCTTTAACGGAAATTTTGTTGTTCCTTCCTGCGGAAGAAAAGTTCTTATAACTCTCGGTCTTTTCACAATCGTTCAGCTTGAACGCAGGGTTCAGATGCTTGTTCCCGCATACGATTTCTGCATTCCCGGAAAAGAATGTGTCACCACAACCGACGATCCTTGCGAAGTGTTTAAACATATCAAATTCCCGACCAGCGAATTCTTCCCGCCAAGACTCGAAGAAACGGACGGAATCGGCGTTTGTTCCTGCGGATGCGGCTGATGCTCAAAAAGAAAATCCTGTGCGCATATCTTTGG
>JAZQUO010000045.1:0-7887 GCA_045631325.1 Oscillospiraceae bacterium | reverse complement strand
AGGTTTGGCACCTCGATGTCGGCTCATCGCATCCTGGGGCTGTATTCGGTCCCAAGGGTTTGGCTGTTCGCCAATTAAAGCGGTACGCGAGCTGGGTTCAGAACGTCGTGAGACAGTTCGGTCCCTATCTGTCGTGGGCGTTGGATATTTGAGGGAAGCTGTCCTTAGTACGAGAGGACCGGGATGGACGCACCTCTGGTGCACCAGTTGTTCTGCCAAGGGCACAGCTGGGCAGCTATGTGCGGATCGGATAAACGCTGAAAGCATCTAAGCGTGAAGCCGTTCCCAAGATAAGATATCCCATTGCTTTAAGCAAGTAAGACCCCTTGTAGACTACAAGGTTGATAGGCTCAATGTGTAAGCGTAGCGATACGTTTAGCTTGCGAGTACTAATTGGTCGAGGACTTGATCTTTTGCCAAATTTCTCTCTTTTTGAGAATATTCTTTCATCTTCAATTTGCGTCTTTTTCAGTTTTGAGGGTTTTCCTTAGGTCAACCTTTAATCCGCACCATTAGCTCAGTTGGTAGAGCAGCTGACTCTTAATCAGCGGGCCCCGGGTTCGAGTCCCTGATGGTGCACCAATCCGGCCCGATGGTCAAGTGGCCTAAGACTCCGGCCTCTCACGCCGGCAACGAGGGTTCGAATCCCTCTCGGGTCACCAATATATGCGGTGTCTATTACGACGGGGTCCCACCTGTTCCCATTCCGAACACAGTAGTTAAGCCCGTTCGTGCTGAAAATACTTGGAGGGCAGCCTCCCGGGAAAATAGGTCAATGCCGCAACAAAGCACACCAGATGGTGTGCTTTTTTTGTTGCAATTTTTTATATTTGATATATAATTGATTATATAATCAGTATAGGGGGCGGAATTATGGACGGCAAACTTCGCAACATGACAGCAATTTATCTTTCAAGAAACGGTAAGATGCTGATGCTTTATCGCGTTGGTTCAAGAGTTGTATCGCCTTCCTGGTGCGGAATCGGAGGACATTTTGAAAAAGATGAACTGAATGATGCAAAGGCTGCAATGCTTCGCGAAATGGATGAAGAAATCGGACTTTTTGAGCACGATATTGAAAATCTTAAGTTTAAATATGTAACACTTCGCTGTAAAAACGGTGAAATCCGCCAGAATTACTATTTTTTTGCAGATCTCAAAGATAACGCCGTGCTCAAAAACGATTGCAGCGAAGGCAGACTTGAATGGGTTGATTATGATTGCGTGCTCAAAAAGGATATGCCTTTTACCGCAAAATATATGCTTGAGCACTATATGAGCACGGGCAGATTTGACGATAAAGTTTATGCAGGTGTCACAACTCCAGAAGGAATTGTTTTTACGGAACTTGAAGATTTTTCAAATGACAGAGCATGATTTTTAAAAAGCCCGTGAAACGGGCTTTTTTTTATAAATATTCCGAAATAGAATATAAAAGTTCATAATTTTGTTGTATAATATCTTTATTATAAATTTTTTTAAAAATTTTTAATTTTTTTCTGAATTTATGCAACAAAATCGCGATTTTTTCGCACTTATATAGTGATAGCCATGATTGGTGGTGTGGTTATGAAAGTTAATAAAGAATTGGTTGTCAAAGCGTCCCGGGGGGACCGGGACGCTTTTTCCGATTTGTATTATTCCTGCTATAACGATCTTTATAAGTTTGCGCTTTATACTCTCGGCGATGCGGAAGAAGCCGCGGATGCCGTTTCAGATACATTTGTTGAACTTTGGAGAGGAATCGGAAAACTCAGGGAACCTTCTTCCTTCGGTTCCTGGGCATTTAAAATTTTAAGCGTCCGATGCAAAATTGAAGTTAAAAACATGATCAAAAGACGCGAAACATATAACCTTGATGATCTTATAGAAACCCCTTTTGAGGGTTCGGAAAATATTGAAGAGGATATTTCTGAAAACGCAAGTCTTGCTTCTGCGCTTTCAAAACTTGAAGCAGACGAAAGGATGGTAGTAATTCTTTCGGTGCTCCATGGATATACAAACAAAGAAATCGGCGAAATGCTTGGCAAGCCGCAAGGTACGATAGCTTCGAAGCTTCATCGTACATACGCAAAATTAAGAGAAATGCTGGGAGGTGAGAACAATGGCAGAGCATGATGAAATTAAATTTGAGCAGGAACTCCGTGAGAAATTTGGAAAACTTGACAGTGAAATCAAAGTTCCCGAAATTCCGGATATTCAGAATATTTTTGACAAAGCCGAAGAAGAAAAAACAAACGTGATTCCTTTCAAAAAATATTCAAGATATGTCGCAGCAGCGGCAGCTGTTGTTCTTATTTGTGTCGGAATTCCCGTTGTAAAGGCTTTTTCGGAAGTTTCACTGGATGCAGAACCGGAATCCGCAAATCTGCTTTCGGATATTTTTGACGTTTACGGAAAGTCTTATGATGATGTAAGATCCGAAGAAAGCGAAATTGCTAATCAAAGCGAAACCCGGGAAGAACCTGAAATCCCCGCAGAACCGGAAGTTGAAGTGGAATATGGAGAATCTTCGATTGCAAGTTCCTCGGTTGCAGGCAACGGAATTCTTGAAGAAGGTTCGGTAAAAACGATTCTTGCCAATTATTTTACGGAAAATAGAGAAAAAGGCAAAAAACCGGAAACTTCCACTACCCACAGACCTGTTGACGGAACTGATGATGTAAGAACCATCACAAAAGAAATCGACGAAAACCGAAGCATACTCGTTACCCTTGAAAACGAAAAAATTTCGGTGAAACTTTTCGACGTTTTCGGAAAAGATGAAGCGGCGGAAGACGCAGTACTTGAAGAGGAAATTGTTTCCGAATTCTGGGTCGAAGGAATTTTTGAAGGTTCTTATTTAAGCGGCGGATATTACATTATTAACCTTGTAAAACCTGTTGCTCCGGAAGAACTTGAAGAAGAAAACTATCTTCCTAAATTCGGAACCGGCGAAGAAGAAAACACAATTCCGGAAGAAAGCGTTTTTATTTCCGAAGAAGTCACCGAAGGAATAATATCCCTTATCGTTGAAATAAACGTTGCAACCGGTGAATATAAAATTTACGCAAGCCTTGTCTGATTAAAAAGGTTGCCGCTGCCCTTAAAAAATGGCGGCGGCAATTTTTGTTTATAGGAGGAAAACATGAAAAAAGTATTTGTTTTATTAATTGCAATTTGTGTTTTGTTTTGCGGCTGTGTAAAAACCGAACCGCAAATCGATCCGAACCTTATAAAAATTGAAATCACTTACAGCGATTCCAAAAACATAACTTTTGACGTAATAAATAACTCAAAAGACAGCATTGAATTCGGAAGCGAATACAGCATTGAATATCTTGAAGGAAAAGAATGGATTCCTGTTGCTGAAAGAACGGAAACTTTTTTTGATATGATGGCACACATTCTCGCTTCCGGCGGAAAAATGAATTTCAGCTTTGATATTGCGGCAAGATACGGCGAACTTTCAAGCGGAACATACAGAATTGCAAAGGATTTCACTCTTCTTAATGAAGACGGAATTCCCTGCGGAAGCCAGAGAGCTTTTGCGGAATTTGAAGTTACCGCAATCGAAAGGTGAGACAAAATGAAGAAAATCGTTACAATATTATTGGCGCTGCTTTTCCTTTGTTCCTGCGGCGAAGTGGAAACAGATACCAATCTTCTTCCACTTGAAATAACCGTTAAAAGTGTATCCCAAACCGAAATAGTGCTTTCGGCAAAAAACCTCGGGGAAGAAATAATTGTTCCCGACGGAGCAGATTTTTACAAAATTGACGGTGATGAAGAAATATTGCTTGGAAAATACGACGGCTATCTTTCGGAGAATAAATTTTCTGCGCAGCCCGGAGAAAACGAATGGGCAATGGATATCCCGAAACTTTTCGGAACTTTTCCTTCGGGAAAATATAAAATGATATTCGGCGGATTTTCCGTCGGCGAAGGATATAACGGAAACTGGTATAAGGAAATTGAATTTGAAATCCCCGGTGCGGAATCGGAAGAACTTAACGTAACCGCAGAAGCGAAGGATTGTGATAATACCGATATCAAAGCGAAAATAACCAACAACAGCGAAAAAGAAGTTTTTCTTCTTGAATACAGGGGAATTTTTTTCGAAACCGAAAACGGATTCGAAAGATTTGAACCCGTAAGGGGACTTCATTTCGGCGATGCAAAAGCAAAAATTCTTCCGGGGGAAAATATCGATACATTTGACAGAACGGACAGAGGCTATGGCGTGCGCCCCATTGGAAAATATAAAGTTGAACTTTACGTCGAATATGATTCAAACGGAAAAACCGCATGTCAGGCTGTTCCGTTTGAATTTGAGATAACAGGTTTTGAGGAATTCAACATTGTTCCAGTATGGGAAGAATCCGTCAGTATTTCCGGAACGTTTTTTAATACAAAATTTTCGAACGGCTTCAACAACAAAATCCGCTACGGCGAAGATTATTTTATCCAAAGGCTTGAAAACGAAGAATGGGTAACGGTTGAACCTCTCGGAACACCGACTTTCGATCAGATAGTTCATACTCTTAACGCAGGCGAAACAGCGGAATGGAGCACCGATATAAGCCTTATATACGGCAAGCTTTCCGCCGGAAACTACCGCCTTGCAAAAACCGTTTTTACCGACGAAGAAAATTATACCAACGGAAAGCATTATGTTTTCTTTAAATTTGAGATAGAATAAAAAATTTTTTTGAGGTGGGTCAATGAAAAATATTCTGGCATTAATTCTTGCGGTATTGTTTTTATTTTCCGGATGCGGCGCCGGAAACAAATCCCTCGGAATTTCCGAAAAAACAATAACCGATACCGATATAATAAAAATGAAAACAACCGAAGTAAGTTCGGAACAGATTGCGCTTGAAATAACCAACGAAAGCAAAAGCGAAATCGGTTACGGCGAAGCTTATTCAGTCGAATTCAAAAAAGACGGAGAATGGCATATTCTTAAACCGAAAAGCGAAGCCGCTTTTATCGAAATCGGATACATACTCGAAAAGGAAAGTACATGCACCTGGGGCGATAAAATAAGCCGGATTTACGGAAAACTTCCGGAAGGGGAATACCGCCTTTTGAAAGATTTTACAATTTATGAAAACGGCGGAACCGTTGCGGAAAACGTAACTCTTGCGGTGCAGTTCAGAATCGGATAAAAACAAATTTAATATACTAAAAGGGAGGTTTCGGTAATGAAGAAAATTTTTGCTTTGATTCTTGCGGTGCTCATGGTGCTCACGGCGTGCTCAAAAGTTCCGGAAGAAGCTGACCCGCAATTTCAGTATAATGAGAAGATTCCCAAAACCGAAGCAACCCGTTCTCCGGATGAGGATGCTCCGGCAGAAATGCGGGTTCTTTCAGCTTCGGAAGTTCAGATAGACGTTGAAATAAAGAATATTTCCGAAGATGAAATTATTTTCAGCGAGGATTTTTCGATTCAGTTCAAAGAGGACGGAAAATGGTATAACCTTGAATATATCGCGGACGAAGTGGCTTTCAATGAACCTGCTTTCCCTGTTGAACCCGGCGAAAACAGGGAATGGAACGGAAATTTAACCTGGCTTTACGGAAAACTTCCGGAAGGGGAATACAGGATTTTAAAAACCGTTGTTACCGATAAAACTTTTGTAATCGGGGCGGAATTTTGCCTTCCGTTCGTTTTGAAAGAAAATCCGGAAGAACCTTCCGAACCGGAAATAATTGCTCCGAATCATCTTGCATATCTCCGGGAAAATTTCCCGAAAATTGACGGTTCAACTTCGCTTATACCTCTTGAAGCGGGAATCCGCGCGGAGATTTTCGGAAAAACAATGGGCGAAGCAACTCTTGACGTTTCCCATACCACAACCTGGGGTTCCTTCGAAAATCTTCTTGCGGGAAACGCCGATATGATTTTTACCTGCGAAATGTCCGAAGAACAATGGAAAATGGCGGACGAAGCCGGAATTACTCTTGAAGCTATTTCAGTTGCAATGGAAGGGTTTGTTTTCGTTGTAAACGCCGATAACCCCGTTGATGTTCTTACGCAGGAACAGCTTCGGGATATCTATTCCGGAAAAATAACCAACTGGAAGGAAGTCGGCGGAAACGATGCGGAAATAATCGCTTACCAAAGGAACGAAGATTCCGGAAGCCAGAACTATATGATAAAATTCATGGGCGGAGTTCCGCTTATGGATGCTCCGGAATATAAACGTCCCGGTTCAATGGGCGGCCTTATGGATGCGGTTGCGGTAAACGATTATGCAATCGATTCAATCGGATATTCCGTATATGCCTATGCTGCGGATATGTACGGAAACGGCGACGAAATAAAATTCATAAAAGTTGACGGAATTGAACCGAACAAGGAAAATATGTTAAACGGAACCTATCCTCTTCTCGGTTATAACTATGCAGTCTTCAATACCGAAGAACCGAAGGGCGGCGCGGTAAGGAATCTTGTGGAATGGATTATTTCCGACGAAGGACAGCTTGCCGCCGCAAAGGCAGGTTATGTAACGGTTCGGGATATAGGTTTTGATTACAGCGACAGTTTTGAACTTTTTGAAGCAACCGGAACAGGAATCAAAAAGCCGGAACCTTTTGAACTTCCGCGTTTTGAATATCTTTACAGCGGAGGGGAAGAATATATCCCTCTTGAACTGGGAACACATTCCGACGGAACAGCAACATATAAAATAAATTTCCTTGAAAACAAGGAACTTGAAGATGAAATAAATGCCTTTATTCTTGAAAACGTAAAGAAGCTTGAGAAAAAATACGGCGAATATTCCGATTATCTTGAAGTTATAAAAGGCAATGAGGAATGGGAGGAATATCAGAAAGGCTTTACCGAACCTTATTACAACGCATATATCAAAAGTCAGAAAACGGCCGTTATAGTGAAAGCAAAAAACGGCTATCTTTCCGTTGCGGTAACTCTTCCGTATCTCTATGCGGTACAGGATGGGGCGGATCTTTTTTATGATACCGAAACGGCGGTCTGGGATTTGATTTCCGGAAAACGTCTTTCTTTTGAGGAACTTTTTTATGGGGGAACGGATATAGATTCCGTGCTCAACCAATATCTCAATTTTGCTTCCGTTGACCAGGGAATGACCGAATTCAATATCCGCCATGAAATGAAAACGGATTTTGCCGGACTTACAAACGACGGAGATTGGCATATTGACCTTGATACGGTCTATTTTGATTACGGAAACAGATATTTTTACGATTCTCCCGGTTTCAATATTTCCGAGATTTCCGGCGCGATGGTAACGGAACAGCCGAGGGATATGTCCGGTTGCTTCACTTCCGAAAGTTATAAAACATTCACTACCCCGAAGCTTAAAACAATCCGGAAGACCCTTGAAGAAAAACCGGAATATATGGAAAAATACGGCGGATATCAATACAGCCTTCTTGATGAAAAGGTTTATCCGAACGCAGGAAAAATAAACGCGGTAATCGAAAAATATGTAACGGAAAACCTCAAAAGGGAAACCGTTCTTGAATTTTATGAAGAATATAATCTTTCGGAAGACGAAAAAGAGGAACTCTTTATCTGGGACGGAGGATATTTTGAATATTTCGGAAACCGTTACGTGATTTTCAGATGCAGTTATATCCGTTCCCAATGGATAAACAGGGGTTATAAAGACATCTGGTACGACAAAAACGCATATTTGATTTTTGATCTTGAAACGGGCGAGCAGATAAGCTGGAAGAATCTTTTAAGCGAAAAAGGAAAGGAAAGAGCAGCAAAATATCCCGAACTTGAAGATAATTTTGTTTCCGTTCATCCGGAGGAAAACGGAATTACCGTTTATCACAACGAAGGTTGGAAATCACATACCTTCAAAGATGATGAAGTAAATTGGGAATAAGAGAAAAAAAGGGAAAAAAGCC
>JAZQUO010000044.1:0-45565 GCA_045631325.1 Oscillospiraceae bacterium | reverse complement strand
ATTTTAGGTTCGAAATTCATTTATTTTTCCTCTCTTTCATCTTTTGGAGCAGTAATGCCACATTACAACAATTCCTGTAAGAACTCCTAAAATGTAAAATACTAAACACCATTCACTCATTTTATTTACCTCTCTTTCTTTTGGTAAATTTATAATAGCACATTTTAAATTATTTGTCAATAGGTTTTTTAAATTTTTTTAAAATTTTCTTTCGCTCTCGACAAAAACTTTCCTTTGTATTATAATCTATCCATAACAAACAATATATAAAAACGGAGGAATTAAAAATGTCCGCAATTCATTTTACTCCCGAAGAATTCAATAAAACAATTTCCGAAAGCCCCGCAATCGTTGATTTCTGGGCAACCTGGTGCGGTCCCTGCAAAATGCTCGGCCCGGTAATCGAACAGCTTGCCGACGAGCTCGACGGCAAAATCCCCGTCGGAAAACTCGACGTTGACGAATGCCGCGAAATCGCAATGGAATACGGCGTAATGTCCATCCCCACCGTTATTTATTTTAAAAACGGCCTTGAAGTAAAACGCTTTGTCGGAGTTCAGACCAAAGAAAAACTTCTTGAAGCGGCAAAGGAACTTGAATAAAAAAACGGCGGGAGCAAGCCCCCGCCCTGCTGTTGATTTTATGGCCCGTCTTTTGGCGGGTCTTTTTTTATTCTTCCGCTTCCGCAACAATTTTGTCGCGGTAAGCTTTTGCCGCCTGTTCGGTTTTGTTGTCGCCAAAATGATAATATACCCTGTCTTTAAGCGTATCCGGAAGATACTGCTGTTTTACATAATGATTCCTGTAATTGTGGGCATATTTATATCTGGGAGGTTTGTGTCCTCCGGCAGATTTAGGATGAACGTTCACAAGATGATCCGGAACTTCTCCGGAAAGTCCGTTGCGGACGTCTTCAAGAGCCGCTCCGATTGCTTCAACTCCGCTGTTGGATTTCGGCGCGGTACAAAGAAGAATAACCGCATCTGCAAGAGGAAGCTGTGCTTCCGGAAGGCCAAGCTGGAGCGCCGTATCGACACATGCTTTGACTATCGGAATAGCCATCGGATATGCAAGACCAACGTCCTCGCAGGCAATGGCAAGAAGACGGCGGCAGGGAGAGATTATATCTCCCGCATCGATAAATCTTGCAAGATAATGGAGCGCGGCGTTTTCGTCAGAACCGCGGACAGATTTATGGAACGCGGAAAGGATCTCAAAATGGTCGTCCCCTTCCTTATCATAGCGGTTCGCGCTTCTCTGTGCGGCCGCATGAGCATCTTCAAGAGAAAGTATTTTTTCTCCATTTCCGTTGAGTTTCGAACCGAGCCAGCAGGCTTCCAAAGCGTTGAGCGCTTTTCTTGCGTCGCCAGAACAATGGTAGGAAATATGGCGGAGAACGCCTTCTTCAACGTTTATCTTTGTTCCGTCGTCCTGTTCAAGCTTTTTTACTGCTCTTTCAAGTGCGCGTTCGATTTCCGAAGGTTCAATGGGTTTGAATTCAAAAACCGTGCTGCGGCTTAAAATTGCGTTGTAAACGTAAAAATACGGATTTTCGGTTGTGGACGCAATAAGAGTGACTCTGCCGTCCTCGATGAATTCAAGAAGGGTCTGCTGCTGTTTTTTGTTGAGATACTGAATCTCGTCAAGATAAAGAAGCACACCCTGGGCGCCGTCGATTCCTGCCGTTTCGGCAAAAACTTCTTTTATATCGGCGGTGGAGCAGGAAGTTCCGTTAAGATGGCAAAGTTTTTTGTTTGCTATCTTTGCTATGATCCGGGCAACGGTTGTTTTTCCCGTTCCGGAAGGTCCGAAAAAGATAAGGTTCGGGATAACTCCGGAATCCGCAATTTTCCGAAGCAGTTTTCCTTCGCCGAGGATATGCTGCTGGCCGCAGACTTCGGATAATTCAGTTGGTCTTAATCTGTCGGCAAGGGGTGCGGACATTCGGTGTCATCTCTTTTCGTTTTTATTCATAAAGGGGGAATTTTTTGCAAAGTTCCGCAACTCCAAGTTTTACTTCCTCTGCGCTGTTTTCATAATCAAAAGTGATTTTTGCAATGAATTCCGCAATTTTTTCCATTTCTTCGGTGCCGAATCCTCTTGTTGTAACGGAAGGAGTTCCAAGGCGTACGCCGCTTGTTACAAAAGGAGAAGCCGGATCACCGGGTATCATATTTTTGTTTGCGGTGATGTTTACGGAATCAAGGCGGTGTTCAAGTTCTTTTCCGGTAACTCCGGTTTCGCGGAGATCGAGCATCATAAGATGGTTGTCGGTTCCTCCGGAAACAAGTTTAAGGCCGTTTCTGATAAGAGCATCCGCAAGGGCTTTTGCGTTTTCAGCAACTTTATGCTGATATTCTTTGAATTCCGGTTTAAGCGCTTCGCCGAAGCAGACTGCTTTTGCTGCGATTATATGCTCAAGCGGGCCGCCCTGGGTTCCGGGGAAAATTGCCTTATCGATTGCTTTTGCATACTGTTCCTTGCAAAGAATAAGTCCGCCGCGGGGTCCGCGGAGAGTTTTATGGGTTGTGGTTGTAACAACGTCGGCATAAGGAACGGGAGATTCATGTTCGCCTGCTGCAACAAGTCCCGCAATATGTGCCATATCGACCATCATATATGCGCCGACTTCGTCGCATATTTCGCGCATCCTTTTAAAATCAATTGCTCTGGGATATGCGGAAGCACCGGAAACAATTATTTTCGGTTTGCATTCAAGGGCAATTCTTCTTACTTCGTCATAATCGATTTTTCCGGTTTCCGGGTCAACGCCGTAGGGAACAAAATTATATGCTTTTCCGGAAAAGTTGACCGGGCTTCCGTGGGTAAGGTGTCCGCCTTCCGCAAGATTCATTCCCATAATGGTGTCGCCGAATTCGGCAAGGGCAAAGTATGCGCCAAGGTTTGCCTGTGCGCCGGAATGGGGCTGGACGTTTGCGTGTTCCGCACCGAAGAGTCTGCAGGCTCTTTCTCTTGCAAGATCCTCAACTTCATCAACGAACTGGCATCCGCCGTAATATCTGTGTGCGGGATATCCTTCGGCATATTTATTGGTGAGAACAGAACCCATTGCAGCCATTACCGCCGGAGAAACAAAGTTTTCCGAAGCGATAAGTTCAATATTTCCGCGCTGGCGGGATAGTTCGCGGTTCATCATCTCCGCAAGTTCCGGATCCTGTTCTTTAACGAATCCGATTGTATCTATCATATTGTTATACATGTTCAAACACTCCTGTTAAAAATCAGAAATTGCTATTATAGATTATAGATTAAATCATTTAAAAAAACAATGGATTTTAAATTTTTCATCATTTTTCCATAATATTCACAAATTCTTCTTTATCCTTTTGTTTTTTTATGATATACTTTTTTTAATATCCATCCGGAGGAAATTTATACAATGAATTATGTCTTTATAATAAACCCCGCTGCGGGAAAAGGAAAAAATTCCGAAGAAATCGCAAAACATATAAGAGAATTTTTTGCCGGAAGAAATGACAACGTCCATATCTATCTTTCAAAAGCTCCCGGCGACGCGATCCGTTTCGGAAAGGAATATCCCATTCCCGAAGGCGAGGAAGTTTGCTTTGTTGCCTGCGGCGGCGACGGAACTTTTTATGAAACAGTAAACGGTGCTTTCGGAAGACCCGGCGCAAGTTTTGCAATATATCCTTCCGGTTCCGGAAACGATTTTATAAAAACCGTCGGCGGAAAACCCGAAGATTATCTCGACCTTCAGAAACTTGTTGACGGAAAGACCGAAATTTACGATGCTCTTGAATGCAACGGACATATCTGTTCCAACATCTGCAACATCGGCGTCGATTCGGTAATTGCCGACCGCATCAACCGATACAAAACCATTCCCGGCGTTTCCGGTTCAATGGCTTACAATATTTCAACCGCTCTTACCGTAGGCGGCGGACTTTTCCACAGTCTCGCAATGCCTATGAAAATAACTTTTGATGACGGCGAAGTTTTTGAAGACCGCTTCATGTTCTCTGTTTTCGGAAACGGACAGGTATATGGCGGCGGTTATCATGCTGTTCCGGAAGCAAAGCTTAACGACGGACTTATCGATTTCTGCACGGTTTCCGAAATCGGCGTTTTAAGAATCGCAAAAGTAATCGGAATTTACAAAAAAGGCGAACATATCAACAATCCTGTCCTTGCGGATGTTCTCAAAGTGCGCCGCTGCAAAGGAGCAAAAATCGAAAGCCCCGAACTTCTTACCGTAAGCATTGACGGAGAAATTTCCAAAACAAAATCCGTCGAAATAAAAATGCTTCCCGCTTCCCTTCCTTTCAGGGTCCCGAATTTCGGTTGATATGAAAGCAGAAAGAATAACCCACGCATTCAGTCCGGTTTTCGATTCCGAAAGCCGGATTCTTGTTCTCGGAACAATGCCTTCCCCGAAAAGCCGCGAACTCGGTTTTTATTATTCCCATCCGAGAAACCGTTTCTGGCCCGTTCTTGCAAAAATTTTCGGTGAGGAAATTCCCGGAACGCCGGAAGAAAAGAAAAATTTCTGTCTTCGGCATAAAATCGCCCTTTGGGACGTTCTTAAAGAATGTGAAATCGAAGGTGCTTCCGATTCAAGCATAAAAAACGCTGTTCCGAACGATATTTCAATCATCCTGAACAGCGCGGATATAAAAGCTGTTTTTGCCACCGGAACAACAGCGGCAAAACTTTATAAAAAATTCATCGAGCCGGAAACAAAAATCCCGGCAGCCGCTTTGCCTTCAACAAGCCCCGCAAACGCAAAGGTTAAATTCGAGGAACTTTGCGAAGAATATAAAATTATTCTGGAATATTTATAAAAAAAATCCCGTTCTTATGAACGGGATTTTTCTTTTTTATTCTTTGATTTTTTCTGCGATTTTCTGAAGATCCTCAACGGAATCCGCGATGAAGGCATTGTTTTCGCCTGCAACGTTTTTTACTGCGGTAAGAAGGTCTTTGTCTTTTCCGAGGATTACGAAAGTATCGAATCCGTCGTCGATGGAAGCGGCAAGCGCTTCATAGAAACGAACTGCGTTAACCTGCTGTTTTGCAAAATAATCGGAAGGAAGAGTCATAACGTCAACAAGTTTTCCATATAAAGTGGAATACATCCTGGTGGAAAGGTCGCTGTGTCCGATATTTCTCATGATATCCTGAAGTTTTGAAACATAGGGGAAAACCATTACGGAATGAAGCGGAAGGGAATCCTTGAGTTTTGCGGAATTGACTTTATGTTTTGCAAGTTCTTTAAGAACCGCTTTAAGTCCTTCCTCGTCGCCGATAATAACGGTCTGTTCCGGTGCTTCAACAGCGGTCATCTGGACAAAACCCGCAAGGCATTTATCGGAAGCAAGGCTTACGAATTCATGCTTTACGTTGCGAAGGCGGTAGGTATCGAGTCTTCCTGCGCCGACTGCTTCTTTTCTCATATCGCGGTATGCGTTTGCAACTGCGATTCCGTCTTCAAGAGAAAATACGTTTCCGGCAGTCATTGCGGTGATTTCGCCTGCGGAATAACCGATTAATGCTTCGGGAGCGGGAAGAATTTCCTTTGCGGCTTCCGCAAGGGAAAGTTCATGAAGAAGCTGAAGCTGGAAAGAAACTTCCTCGTCGGTAACTTCGGCGGCTCTTCCTTTGGAAGAAATTTCCGCGGCATCAAAACCGAGAACAGCGGAAGCTTTTTCATAAATTTCTTTTACATTTTCGGAATATTCACAAATTCCCTTTCCCATTCCTGCATGGGAACAGCCGTAGCCGGGAAATACAAAAGCAAGTTTTTTCAAGATAAAATACCCTCCGTATGCAATGATGCAGAATAATACAAATACTAATATACCATAAATTTTGACGATTTCAAGATTAAACCAAAAACTTAGGATAAATTTATCCGAAAAAGCATTGACAACTTAAAATGTTTTATATATTATATTTAAAGGCAAAAACAAACGGCCTTATAAAAAGCCCGTTTTTAATTTTAGGAGGTAATTTCAATGGTATTTGAAAAAGTAAGAGAAATTCTTTGCGATCAGCTTGATCTTGAACCCGAAGACATTACCCTTGACACCAACATCATCGAAGATCTCGGTGCAGATTCCCTTGATCTCGTTGACTTTGTAATGTCCCTTGAAGACGAGTTCGACAAAGAAATCCCCGACGAAGACGTTGAAAGCATCAAAACTGTCGGCGATATCGTTTCTTACATCGAAAATTCCCTTTAATTTTTCAATAATTCAGAAATATTGAAAATGAAGATCGCGGAACGGGAGCGTTCCGCTATTTTCGTTTTATGCCAGTAAGGAGTTGTAAAAAATGGCAGACCAGAAAAAAATGGTAGAGGCGATAACCTCCATGGAGGATGACTTCGCCCAGTGGTACACCGACGTTGTAAAAAAAGCTGAACTTATAGATTATTCCAGCGTCCGCGGATGCATGGTTCTCCGTCCTTACGGATATGCAATCTGGGAAAATATCCAGAAGCTTTTTGATGCACGTTTTAAAGCAACCGGTCACGAAAACGTTTATATGCCCATGTTCATTCCCGAAAGCCTTCTTCAGAAGGAAAAAGACCATATCGAAGGTTTTGCTCCGGAAGTTGCATGGATCACTATGGGCGGCGGCGAACAGCTTCAGGAAAGAATGTGTGTTCGTCCCACTTCCGAAACCCTTTTCTGCGACCATTACGCACATGTAATCAAATCTTACCGCGACCTTCCGAAACTTTATAACCAGTGGTGCAGCGTTGTCCGTTGGGAAAAGACAACCCGTCCTTTCCTCCGTTCCATGGAATTCCTCTGGCAGGAAGGCCACACCATGCATGAAACCGCTGAGGAAGCAATTGCAGAAACCGAACAGATGCTCAACATCTATGCAGACGTTTGCGAAAAGAACTTTGCTATCCCGATGATCAAAGGCCAGAAAACCGAAAAAGAAAAATTTGCAGGTGCGGAAGCAACCTATACCATCGAAGCAATGATGCACGACGGAAAAGCTCTTCAGTCCGGCACTTCCCATTTCTTCGGTGACGGCTTTGCAAAGGCTTTTGACGTTCAGTTCACCGGCCGCGACAACCAGCTTCACACCCCGTTTGAAACTTCCTGGGGCGTTTCCACCCGTCTTATCGGCGCAATAATCATGACCCACGGCGACAACAACGGTCTTGTTCTTCCGCCCGACGTTGCTCCTATCCAGGTTGTAATCGTTCCCGCACAGCAGCACAAAGAAGGTGTTCTTGAAGCAGCAAACGCAGTTAAAGAACGTCTTTCCAAATTCTGCCGCGTAAAACTCGACGACAGCGAACAGACCCCCGGTTGGAAATTCGCAGAATATGAAATGAAAGGTGTTCCGGTCCGTCTCGAAATCGGTCCCCGCGATATCGCAAGCAACCAGTGCGTTCTTGTTCGCCGCGACAACCGCGAAAAATATTTCGTATCTCTTGACGAACTCGAAACCAAGATTCCCGAAATTCTCGGACTTGTACGCGACGGTCTTTACCAGCGTGCTCTTGAAAACAGAGAAAACCGCACCTTTGCTGCTCATGATCTTGATGAGTTCATCAAAATTGCAAACAGCGGCAACTGCTTCATCAAATCCATGTGGTGCGGCGACCGCGAATGTGAAGACAAACTCAAAGAGGTTGCAGGCGTTTCTTCCCGCTGCATGCCTTTTGAGCAGGAACACATTGCGGACGTTTGTCCCGTTTGCGGAAAACCCGCATCCAAAATGGTATATTGGGGCAAAGCATATTAATAATATTTATCCGGATAAAAACGGCACGCAGAGCGTGCCGTTTTTTTGGTGGTTGCTATTTTTCTTTTAAAGTGTTATATTTTAACTATTATATAAATATCAGGAGAAAAACAAACATGAAAAAAATAATTGCTTTGTTTCTTGCGCTTATAATGGTTCTCTCCCTTTCCGCCTGCCAGGGAAAACCTTCCGCCGAGGAACGCAATGCCGCAAAGGAAATTATCGAAAAACTCGACACCGTTTTCACCGCCCACCAAAACGCCAACGCTGACGTTTTAACCGCAAACTCCCTTTCTTCTTCCACCGGTTACGCAACAAAAGTAAGCGACCTCACTTCCCGTCTTGAACACATCTCCCATGACGAATTTGTCGAAGCGCTTGCAACCGTTGTTGCTCTTCTTGCCGACGAACAGGGCGGCGACGCTGACGCGGCTTACGGAATGTGCATGGCTATGGAAGACCCGAGCGAAATATTCTCGCTTTTTGATGAAAACTATATACCAACCGTCTGCGGAATGGCCGTACAGGTCCATACATCCGTACTTTCCGGAACCGACGGAATTCTTGAACAGGCAAAAAGCGAACTTGATGCTTTTGCGGAAAAATATCCCGATTCCGAAATGCTTCCCGCTCTTGAAGCTTATTACAAAGCAGTCGCCTCTTTCAGCGGATACTGCAGCGAATATGCTTTCGTGATCACCGATTCCGCCGCATCCGAAATAAGAATTCTTGAAAGCATCTGCGAAACTTCCAAAACCATGATCGAAGGTTCAAACGGCAAAAAGCCCGACAATGCCCAGCTTTTTAACCCCGCAGAATAAAAAAGTTATCAAAAAAAGCCTCCCTCCGGAGGCTTTTTATTTTATCTTATTTTTCGATTTCATAAGGCCAATCGATTATTCCGCCGAATTCATAAACTTCGGAATAACCGAGGGAAACAAGGGTTTCCGCGGGCAACGTTTTTGCTTTTTATCTGAAATCAAATAAATCTTTCGGACTGATTTCAAGAACCTCGCAAAGTTTAAAAACAACATCAAAGGAAACCCCTACGTTTCCAAGTTCAATTGCGCTTATATGGCTTCTGTCTATGTCAACCAACTCTGCAAGTTGGAGCTGGGTCAGTTTTTTCCGTTTTCTGTAATATACAACATTAAGTCCAAACTTTTCATAAAGTTCTTTGTATTCGGCTTTCATAAAAAATCACCTCTACTATAATTTTAGGTGATTTTTACAATTCATAAACCTTGTTGTAATAGCGTAATGCTATTGACACAAGTCATTTTAGGTTCTATAATAGAATTTACAAAAATTCTTTTGAAAAGAGGATGGAAAAATGGAATTTATTTTAACTCTCGCAATCGCCGCAGGTCTTGCATTTATTCCCGCAAACATTGCAAAGAAAAAGGGTAAAAGTTTTGGACTTTGGTGGTTCTATGGCTGGATGCTTTTCATCGTTGCGCTTATTCACTCCCTTCTTCTTCCCGACCCTAATGCTCAGGCCGCTCAGTCAGTTCAGAACACCGCTTCTTCTGCCGATGCTCTTGTTAAATATAAAGAGCTTCTCGATTCCGGTGTAATCACCCAGGAAGAATTTGACGAAAAGAAAAAACAGCTTCTTGAAAACTGATTTTCCGAGGAACAAAAATGGACAATAAAAAACAAAGTCTAAGATATATCTCAGGCATAGCCATGCTTATATGGGGTATATATGGTTTAATATTCATGTTTTCCCAATTTGATTGGGAAATAGGCGAATTCTTGGGATACATATTTGATTTCGAGTATTTTGAATACAATATTACCACCTATTCTTATATTGCCGCTATCTCCGCGGCTATACTTGCCGGTATTTTTGTTATTGCAAATAAAAATGCTCGGATTTTTGTTTGTGTTGCTTTTGCTTTTTATGCGCTTGATTACATTTCTTTAATGTTAATTAATCTGCTGAACGATTATGGCGGATGGGCTCAGTATTTGCTTTATGCAGCACCGTTTATTCTTGCATCACTTTTCTTCCTGCCTCCATCAATCATAAATCTCCCGCAAATCAAAAAATTTTGGTTTATTCCTGTTATTATAGATTTAATTTCTTGGTTTAAACCAATCTTTGATGGCTATGATTTCAATTATATATTTGAGAATATAGATATCATAAATATGTTAATAGAAATTACAGCCGTTGCGCTGATATGCTATTGGGGCTTTTCGGATAACAGCGAAAACGCCATAAAATCGTTTCATGAAAAGAAATCCGCACAAAAAACATATTACAATGAAAACAATACAATAGAAGAAATCAAAAAATTCCACGAACTTCTTGATTCCGGCGTAATCACCCAGGAAGAATTCGATGAAAAGAAAAAACAGCTTCTTGAAAACTGATATTTTTGAAAAGAGGAATAAAATGAAAAAAAATATTTGCTTTATTGATGGCTCTTATCATGGTTCTTTCTTTCTGTTCCTGCGGAGAAAGAGAGCTTACTCCGGAAGAACAACTTGCGGAAGCAAGAAAACAAACCGAATGGGCAAAGAAAAATGCCGATGCCGCGCAGAAAGAACTTGATGATCTTCGCGACGCCATCGACGAATACGAATATTGGAAAAACCAAGTTGATAATGCAGGCTAATATTCATTTCCAAACAACAAAAAATCTCCCGTTTACCCGGGAGATTTTTTTATTCTCTCTTATTTTTCGATTTCATAAGGCCAATCGATTATTCCGCCGAATTCATAAACTTCGGAATAACCGAGGGAAACAAGGGCTTCCGCGGCAATTTTGCTTCTGCGGCCGCTTCTGCAATAAACAAAAACAGGAACGTCCTTTTCCGGAAGTTCTGCTTCCGCCCTTTTTAAAATTTCCTCGTGCGGGATAACAATCGCTCCCGGGATATGTCCTTCGGAAAATTCTTCTTCGCTTCTCACATCAAGAAGAACGAACTCTTCGGAATTTTCCATCATTTCCTTTACTTTTTCGGGATTTATATTCATATAAACACTTCCTTTTTCTTCGGCGCTGCAGCCGGAAACCGCCAGAAGGAAAACCAGCGCGGCAGCTACTGAAAGCAATCTTCTTTTTATCATTCTTTTATGCATTACCAAATTCTCCTTTCCGGCATTCTGTTTGACATAAATTGAAAATTGGGATATATTATTTCTTGTATTTAATTATAAAACTTTTCAAAGGAGCGAGCAATATGCCCTGTGAAAAATGTCATTTGCTTATGAAGCAGTCTTTTCCTTTTTGGGAAAGCCTTTCCGAAACGGATAAGGCCGATCTTATGAACGGTGCCGGCTGCGCCGAATTCAAAAAAGGACAGAACATCCATAACGGAACAGTATGCACCGGTATAATCTTCGTCAAAACCGGCTGCCTTCGCGTCTATATGCTTTCCGAAGAGGGAAAGGAAATCACCCTTTACCGGATCTTTGCGGGAGACGTTTGCGTTCTTTCCGCTTCCTGCATTCTTGAATCCATAAACTTCGATGTTCAGGTAGATGCCGAAGAGGACAGCAGATGCTGTATTTTAAGTCCGGCTTCATTCCGCCGCGTTTCCGAAAGAAAACCTGAAATGAAAAATTTTCTTCTTGAAAAAACGGTCAGCCGTTTTTCCGAAGTTATGTGGGTAATGCAGCAGATCCTTTTTATGAGTTTCGACAAGCGCCTTGCAATTTTTCTTCTTAACGAAGCAGAAAACGCAAAAAGCCCCGAAATAAAGCTCACTCACGAACAGATTGCAAAATATATGGGCTCCGCAAGGGAGGTTGTCTCGCGCATGCTCAAATATTTTTCATCCGAAGGTTACGTTGAACTTTCCCGGGGCGGCGTCACAATAACTGATTTTGATGCTCTGGACCGATTAGCCCTTTGAAAATTCGACTACCCTTTCCTTCGGGCGGAAACCGACCATTGAATCGACAGCTTTTCCGTCACGGAAAAGAACAAGAGCGGGAATGCTCATAATTCCATAGCGGGAAGCAAGTTCTTTTTCTTCGTCGACGTTTACTTTTCCGAAGGAAACACCTTCGGTTTCTTCCGCAACCTGGTCAACTACCGGGGAAAGCATTCTGCAGGGTCCGCACCAGGGCGCCCAGAAATCAACAACAACGGGGTTTTCGTTTTTAAGAACGTTTTCTTCAAAATTTTCTTTATTCAAAACTTTAACTGACATATCTTCAGATCCTTTCGGTTAGTAATTTGTTTTCGTTGAACTTATTATAACCGAAAGGATTTTGTATTTCCGTGACTTTGTCACAGTTAAAGCGTTTTTTTGAAAAATTTTTCAGGGATTGCTTTTTTGTAATAATTATCCGAAAGCCGCATATCCTTTTCTTATGAAAAGGCGGTGGTAAAAACGGAAAAACTTTCGGAAATAATTTGGGGACCCGCTCTTTTGATTCTCGTTCTCGGAACCGGGTTTTATCTTACCGCCGCGAGCGGATTTTTCCCGCTTTTCAGATGCGGATTTATTCTTAAAAATACTTTCGGAAAAATTTCAAAAGACAAAAAAGCTTTTTCCGCAACCGCAACTGCCCTTGGCGCAACAGTCGGAACGGGAAACATAGTCGGCGTTTCCACAGCAATTGCCATCGGCGGCGCCGGAGCGGTTTTCTGGATGTGGGTCGGCGCATTCTTCGGAATGATGCTTAAATTTGCGGAAGCGGCCCTTGCGGTGAAATATAAAGGCGGCGCAATGAAATATATTGAAAAGGCCTTCGGCGGAAAAACTTTTGCCGTTCTCTGGAGCATCTGCTGTATTCTCGCTTCCTTCGGCGGCGGAAATATGATACAGACTAATGCCGCCGGTGCGGTTTTTGAAAAATCCTTCGGAATTCCGGCTGTTTTTACCGGAATTTCAATCGCCGCCCTGACCGCGGCGGTTCTTTTTTTAGGAGCAAAAGCTGTTTTAAAGACCTCTTCCCTTCTCGTTCCTGCAATGGCCGTAATCTACATTTCCGGCTGTTTCGGGGTGCTTTTTATCTTCCGGGGAAACATCATCCCCTCTTTTGCAAAAATCTTTTCCGAAGCCTTTGAACCGCTCTCAATCGGCGGAGGAATCTGCGGAATACTGATTTCCGAATCTCTCCGCACCGGAATTGCAAAGGGCACTTTCACCCACGAAGCCGGAATGGGTTCCGCCTCCCTTGCCCATTCCGAAAGCAAAGGCGACCCGCTTGTTCAGGGATGCTGGGGAATCGCCGAAGTTTTTATAGATACTATTTTTGTTTGCAGCCTTACGGCGCTTGTTATTCTTTCTTCCGGAATTCCTTCCGCGGAGGAAGTTTTTTCTTCCTGTTTCGGAAAAGCGGGAGATATTTTCCTTTCGGCTTCAATGTTTCTTTTCGCCCTTGCGGCAGTAATCGGCTGGGCTTTTTACGGAGAAAAAGCTCTCGGTTATATTACAAAAAGCAAAGCCGCCGCGGTTTTTTACAGAATCATCTTTTGCGCGGCGGCCGTTCTCGGTTCTTCAACGGAGCTTCCGCTTATCTGGAACATCACAGATATTTTCAACGGACTTATGATTTTTCCAAACCTTCTGGCGATTATAATTCTTTCACCGGAGGTTTTAAAGATAACAAAAAAAGAACGCCGGTAAGGCGTTCTTTTTTCAATAATTACGTGCGTATTCCGAAATATCAATAATTTTTGTCGTTCCGTCGGAAAAAGTTACTTCCGCCGTTTTCGCGCAGTACATTTCCTCCCGGACAGCCCAGGGAACTTTTTTATCTTTTTTGAAAATAACCTCTATCTTTTCAAATCTTTCGCTTAAAATATTTCCTTCTTTGTCAATAAACCACATTCCGTCCGGCATAGGTTCTCCGTTTTCATCGAAAACCGGAAGATATTCCACCCTGTCGTCAACTCCGTTTCCGGCGGTTCCGATATAACTGTTTTCATCAAAAGGCATAAACCAAATATATTCAAATTTTTGATCGCAAAGGATATTTCCGTTTTCATCCGCAATCATACTTTTGCAGCCGTCGGCGCAGTATAAATCAAGCAGAATCGTATCCCCGAAAAGAAGACCTATTCCGGAATACAGATTATCAAAAAGCACTTCGCCGTCTTTTTTGATTCCGTATTGCCAGGAATGGCTGTTGTAATAATAGTATGTATATGTAAATCCGTTTCCCCAATCAGATTCAAGGGATTCTTCTTTCCAGGCTGAAACAAGTTCACCGTTTTCTTTAACAAAATCATATGCATTGCCTTTCGCATTTCCCCGGATATCTATGTTCATATTCTCAAATATCTCAAAATGCTCAAAAGCAATATCAACAACAGGAACACCGTTTTCATCAAGAAGATAATAGTTGGGTGCTTGCACTTCTTCCGAATACGGAACGCCGTTTTCATCATAAAGATACAGCCTTTCTGTTCCCTCAAAAGCTGCAACATAGGCACAAACGTGTGCTTCATGCGGTCTTGCTCTACGAAGAGAAGTATAATCAATTCCGATTCGCTTTCCATTGGAATCGAAAACTTTTATAATTTCTCCGCCGTCAGGTGCTTTCGTAATTTCGATCGTCAGTTTTCCGTATTTTTTAGTTTCGGTTTCCGGTTCGGAAGAAATTCCCGCTTCGCTCTGCGGTTCTTCAATAACAGGTTCTTCTTCCGCACCGCAGGCGGAAAGCATCAGCAAAACCAAAACCAAAACCAACGCAAAAAGTTTTTTCATCGAAGGCACCCCCTTCACAAAAATTTTACTGTAAAGATTTTATTTTTCCGGTTGAAAGGTCGAAGGTATAGAATATTTTCCCTCTGCCGTCCAAAATTTCTATTTGGATTTCGTTTTCGGAAACGGACGAAACTCTTCCGTGCTCAAAACCTCCGTATCTGCTTCTTGTTACCCCTATTCCCGTATCATATTCTGCAACAGTTTTTCCGTTACAGTCAATAAGTGAAAGCGTATATGTACATCCCTTAGGTTCCGGCGGTTCCATTTCATTTGCCCCTCCGGGAACCTTTGCCCAAAAAGCGCAAAGCATATTCTTCCCATAAACTTTGCCTAAAGCATAAAAACTTATATAATCATGCTCAAATTTTCCCTCAAGCGGTTCCCAGACAGCATAAGGTTCCGAAGTATCCGAAAATTTATAAAACCTTACGGAAGATTCTTCACAGGCACCGCCTATATAAGGATAAAACACAAAAATGTTTTCGTTGTCCAAAATTCCCGCGTAAGACCAATCGTTATGTATTTCCGGAAGAAAGGAGATTTCTCCGGTTTCCGCGTTTTCCGAATAAGCAACTGCCTGTCCCCGGGTATCTTCGGTTGCGGCATAGTAGCAATTCCAAAGATTATGTTTTCCGTCTTCGGTGCTTTCTTTTGAAAATTCAAAAAAGCCTTCCGGACTTGTGATGTATTCGGCAAACAAATCTTCCGAAAAAACTTCTTTTGCAAAATTTTCCGGTATCTGTTTTTCCTTCGCCATTCTGTAATATTTTTCTTCTTCGGTTTCCTCTTCTTCAGGAACCGGAACTTCCGCTTCGCTCTGCGGTTCTTCAATAACCTGCTCTTCCTGGACACTGCAGGAACAGAGCAAAAGCAAAGCCAAAACCAACGCAAAAAGTTTTTTCATCGAAAGCACCTCCAAAAATCATTTTCCGAAATATCCTTTTATATCCGCTTCTGCCCAGATTTCTGCGATATTTTCTTCGGAAACGTATGCGGCGATAAAATCGTCATAAGTGAGTCCGTAATATTCAATATAATGATAAATATTTATAAGGCATTTTTCTTCTTCGTCATAAAGCGTTTTTGTAAATTCATCAAAATCAAGATAAGGTTCGGAATGGGTTTCCTCATATTTTGTTTTGAATTCTTCGGAATTTATGTATTTTATAATTTCAATCTCAATATAATGCGCCTGCAAAGGATGCGAACAGTTGTTGATCGGAAGTCCGAGTTCGCTTCCTTTTTCATAAAAAACTTTTTTGTTTCCGTTTTCCAAATAAACCGAAACCCGGTTTTCATAAATTATTATTTCCGAAATATCAAAATCTTTTTCATGTCTTTCGTTTTCGCGGAAGGTATCTATCCAATATTCCGTAAAAATCCAGCTTTCTTCCGTTTCGGAATATGAAATTTTTCCCGCTCTCCAGGTTGCTCCGTAGGAAACGATATAAAAATGTTCTTCTTTATTTTCCGGATATTTTTTTACAAAGGAAAGAAGATTTTCGTAACCGGAACATTTTTCCGCGCCGTAAAAAGCATAGCCCTTTTTTGCTGTTTCTTCCGAAGGTTTTTCCGAAACCCAAAGAATTTCAAAAAGTTCTTCCGTTTCCGGGTCAAAAAGCTTTTCCGGCTTTGCCTTCCCCTCTTCGGTTTTCTGTTCCAAAACTTCCGGTTCGATTTGCTGTTCCGGAATTTCTTCCGGAACGCAGGAGGAAAACAAAAGAACCGCCGCAAAAATAAAAATTATAATTTTCTGTATTTTTTTCATAAGAATTCCTCCTTTCCATAATATAAGTAGCAATTTTCCCCGTTTTTGTTGCATTGGAAGTAAAAAAATTTCAAAAAAAGGAGAACCCGAACGGGTTCTCCTTTTAAACTGATTATTTTGCGTTGTAGAAAGCTTCGGAAGCTTTGTGCATCATGTAGATATCGATTTTGGTTGCGATTTCCATCGGTGCGTGCATGGAAAGAAGCGGAACGCCAACGTCGATGGTGTCAACCTGGAGGCGGGAGATGAATTTTGCAACGGTACCGCCGCCGCCTTCATTAACTTTGCCGAGTTCGCCGGTCTGCCATACAACGTTTGCGTCATCAAGAATTCTGCGAACTTCGCCGCAGAATTCTGCGGGACAGTCGTTGGTGCCGTATTTGCCGCCGGAACCGGTGTATTTGGTAACAACTATACCGTAGTTAAGATATGCGGCGTTGTTTTTTTCGTGAACCTGGGGGAAAGTGGGATCAACAGCTGCGTTTACGTCTGCGGAAATGCATTTGCTGTTTTCAAGAATAACGTGACCGGGAACACCGTAGGGACGGCCGAGGTCTTCAGCAAAGTATGCAAGCATTTTGCTGTTCATACCGGTGGGGCCGTCGGAACCGGTTTCTTCTTTGTCTGCAAAGCATGCAACAGCGGTATATTCCGGATCGGAAGCGAGAATACCGGTGAGTTCGCCGTATGCGCAAACTCTGTCGTCGTGGCCGTAAGCGCCGATAAGACCGCGGTCAAAACCGATGTCTCTTGCTTTTCCTGCGGGAACCATGGTGAGTTCTGCGCTCTGGAAATCTTCTTCGATGATTCCGTATTTTTCGAAGAGGATGGAAGCGATGTTGAGTTTTACTTTTTCGCTTACTTCGTCATCACGGAAAGGCATGGAACCTACGATAATGTTGAGTTCTTCGCCTTTGATTCCGTCGCCGAGTTTTCTGTCCATCTGCTCTCTTGCAAGATGAGGAAGAAGGTCGGAAACGCAGAAAATGGGTTCGTTTTCTTCTTCGCCGACGGTTACGGTTACGGAAGTTCCGTCCTTTTTGATTACAACGCCATGGAGCGCAAGGGGAATTGCGGTCCACTGATATCTTTTGATTCCGCCGTAATAATGGGTTTTGAGAAGTGCAAGTTCCTGATCCTCATAAAGCGGATTGGGTTTGATATCAAGGCGGGGAGAATCGATATGAGCGGCTGCGATATGCATACCTTCCTCAATGGGTTTTCTGCCGATTTTTGCAAACATGAAAGCTTTGTTGCGGTTGTTGAGATAAACTTTGTCGCCTGCAACATATTTTTTGCCGGGTTCAAAAGGAACAAATCCTTCCTTTTCAAGAACCGGAACTACCCAATCGATAAATTCACGTTCGGTTTTGCAGGTGCTGATGAAATCTTTATAAGGTTCGCAATAATCGAAAGCGGCCTTGATTTCCTCTTCGGAAAGAGTGGAACCTGCGTTCTTGGGTGCACGGAAAAGCTTTTCTTTAAGAAGCTGTCCTGCGGATTTTTCTTTTTCGCTCATGTTGTTTCTCCTTTTCTATATAAGATTTTTATTGGTTTATTTAAAAATCAGTCAAAACCGTAAACGCTTTGATAGCCTTTGCGGTATGCGCTGACTTTTTCGCGGTAATTTGAGGTTTCTTCGTAAGGAATAGTATGAAGCGTTCTTCCGTCGGAAGAATATTCCGGATTTTCAAGCCATTTTGCAACGGCATTAAAACCGGCATTATATGCGGCATAAACTGTTTCCCAATCGCCGAATTTACTGTAATTATATGAAAGAAGCCATACGCCGTAATCAATGTTCGTTTCCGGAACGTACATATCGTTCCAACCTGCTCCGGTTGCTCCGCGGTAATAATCGATCCATTCAAAGGCATCCTTTGTGATCTGCATAAGTCCTCTTGCGCCGACCTTGCTTTCCGCATTCGGATCAAAACCGCTTTCGGTTCGTATAACCGCATATATTACGGAAAGCGGAACACCGTATTCCTCGGATTTTTGTTCAACAATTTCGCTGTAATCCGTCGGATATGCCCAATGTTCAAGAAGCTTTGTGCTTTTGTTCATCATATATCCGGCAAAAAATATAAAAATTACAACAAGAAGACCGAGAAAAGCGTTTCTTATAACTTTACCCAAAAATCAATCCTCCCCGGGAGTTCTTTCTTTCAGCAGAACCATATTTTTGAGCACGGAGTTGACGTTTCGTTCAAGTTCCGCCTCGGTACTGTCATTATGAATCACAAAATCGGAATTTTCGGTATAGAATTCTTCCGGTTTCTGAGCATTGATGCGTCTTTCGGCATCGTTTTTCGAAATGTTATCCCTCTTTATAATCCTTGTTTTTCTTGTTTCGGAATCCGCAACAACGGAAACAAGCGCGTCGCAAAGCTTTCCGCATCCGCTTTCAATAATCGTTGCGCCGTCGATAACAACAGTTTTTGCTCCTGCGGCCATACTTACGAGCACGCGGTGCTCAATTTCATCAAGAATGTAAGGAAATATTATCTTATTGAGTGCTTCAAGTTCCTTTTTGTCGGAAAAGACTCTTATTCCGAGTGCTTTCCGGTTGATTTTGCCTTTTTCATCGAGCACAAGGCAGGAAAAACGGCTTACAATATCATAAATACAATCAAGATTGCTGTCGGTTATATCATGGGCAACGGAATCCGCATCAATAACAGCGGCACCTTTTTTACGAAAGATCTCTCTTACTGTGCTTTTTCCTGCTCCGGTCTGTCCGGTAAGTCCTATGATATCTGCCATTTTTCCGTCACTCCTTTTGCGTCATGCTCAAAGCTCGATTACGTCAAAACCTGCTGCTCTGATAAGCCGGTTATAAACCGCAAGTCCGATTCCGCTTACTTTCGGCGAATGGGCAAAAACCTTTTCCGCGCCGCTTTCATCAATTATGCGAAGGGCTTCAAAGATATGTTCCGCCTGTTCTTCGTCGGAAAATTCCGAACCGTAAGTCACGGTGCTCACAGAAAGTTTCCCCGCTTCTTCGTCAAAGCAAAGAGCAAAAGTTTCTTCGTCTGCGTGCTCATTCACAAACTTTATGTAATCTTCCGAACTTGCTTTTATAAGAGTAACCTGTGCTTTCGGCGCATAATGTTTATATTTCATTCCCGGGGAAAGGACTTTTTCCCCTTCTTCAAGCTTTTCGAGCACCGCATGGGAAATTTCCACCTCTCCGAGGGTTTCCCGAAGCTGCTCAAGAGTAACGTAACCCGGGCGGAGAAGCACCGGCTTTTCTCCGGCAAAGGATATAATCGTCGATTCAACGCCCACGGAGGAAGCGCCTCCGTCGATTATTGCGTCAACTCTTCCCATAAGATCATGTACGCAATGCTCAAAACTTGTGGGGCTCGGGCTTCCGGAAAGATTTGCGGAAGGAGCGGCAAGCGGAAGACCCGCTTTTTCAATAATTGCCCTTGCAACCGGGTGTGCAGGGAAGCGAACCGCAACGGAAGGAAGATTTGCGCTTGTTACGTTTGGAATTTTTTCGCTTTTTTTCATGATCATAGTGAGGGGACCCGGCCAGAATTTTTCCGCAAGAAGCTTTGCGCCTTCCGGAAATTCAGCGACAATGTCATTGAGCATGCTCATATCCGAGATATGGACAATAAGAGGGTTGTCACCGGGACGGCCCTTTGCTTTAAAAATATTCTCGCAGGCTTTTTCATCAAAAGCATTTGCCGCAAGGCCGTAAACGGTTTCCGTCGGAATTGCAGCAAGCCCGCCGTTTTTAAGTATATTCGCAACGGCTTCGATTGAGCCTTCTTTTTTTGCATCAAAAAGCAAAGTTTCCATTTTTTCTCCAGACTTTCGGTTAATTTTCTTCTCCGCGGAGTTTTTCCGCTCTGTCGTGTGCGCGCAAAGGGTCAATAAGTTCATCAAGTCCGCCGTTCATAACGGCATCAATTTTATAAAGCGTAAGGCCGATTCTGTGGTCGGTGACCCTTCCCTGTGGGAAGTTATAAGTTCTTATGCGTTCGCTTCTGTCACCGCTTCCGACCTGGGCTTTTCTGTCGGCGGCGCGGCTTTCATCCGCTGCGCGCTGTTTTTGTTCATAAAGACGGCTTCTGAGAACCTTCATCGCCTTATCCTTGTTTTTATACTGGCTTCGTTCGTCCTGACATTCAACGACCATTCCTGTCGGAAGATGGGTGATTCGGATTGCGGAGCTTGTTTTGTTGATATGCTGTCCGCCGGCGCCGCTTGAACGGAAGGTATCGATTTTAAGGTCGTTCGGGTCGATTTCGATTTCAACGTTTTCCGCTTCCGGAAGAACCGCAACGGTTACAGCGGAAGTCTGAATCTTACCTTGGGAATCCGTTACCGGAACACGCTGGACACGGTGTGTTCCGCTTTCAAAACGGAATCTTCCGAAAACGCCTTCACCTTCAACGGAATAGGAAATTTCTTTATATCCGCCGAGTTCCGTTGCGTTTGCATAGATAACCTCGGTTTTCCATCCCTTTGAATCCGCATACATGGAATACATTCGGTAAAGATCGGAGGCAAAAAGCGCCGCTTCCTCTCCGCCGGTTCCGCTTCGGATCTCCATGATTACGGAACGGTCCTCATCCGGATCTTTCGGAAGAAGAAGGATTTTAAGTTCATCGAAGCAGGATTCCATAAGGTTTTTGCTTTCCTCAAGCTGTTCCTTTGCCATATCGCGCAGTTCCTTATCCGTTTCTTCGGAAAGGATCGTTTCCGCTTCCTCAAAATGCGCTTTTGCGGACTTATATTCCTGATATTTAAGGGCAAGGGGTTCAAGCTCCCTTTGCTCCTTCAGAAGTTTTGTATAAAGTTCGTTGTCGTTTGTAACTTCCGGTTCATAAAGCCGAAGTCCCGCCTGGCGCCAGCGTCTTTCAATATCCTCGAGTTTATCGAACATCGGTGCCCTCCCGGATTATCTGCTTTATGTTTTTTTCGGCCTTGCTTCTCGGAACTTCAACTTCGTGGCCGCATTTTTCACACCGGAGTTTAAAATCCATTCCGGAGCGCAGAACAACAAACCTTGCGCCGCCGCAGGGATGGTTTTTCTTCATCAAAAGTATATCGCCGATTTTTATATCCATATAACTTGCTCCTTTCCGGATAATATTTTCCTAATTTATTAATATAACATAATAAAGCGATTTTTGCAAGAAAACGTATTTTCCGTTACAAAATTGCGTAAATCAAAAAATATTTTTCAATTAACAGGCTTTTCCATGTTCAAAAAGCGCACGTTTTATGCTATAATGTTTATGTGTCGCCTTATGACACTTTTTGATAGATAACCGGTTCCGAAAGACTCCAAACAAAGGAACCGTCCGAATATAAAAAAGGGGGAAAAGGTATGAATTTTACTGAGAACGCAAAAACCGTTCTTGAACGAAGATATCTTGCAAAAGAAAACGGCAAGGTTGTTGAAACCATTGAAGAACTCTTCACAAGAGTCGCTTCCACTGTTGCGGGTGCGGATGCGGCTTACGGCAAAACCGAAGAAGAAATCAGAAATACCGAAAAAGAATTTTTTGACATGATGACAAATTGCGAGTTTATGCCCAACTCGCCCACCCTTATGAACGCGGGACGCCCTCTCGGCCAGCTTTCCGCCTGCTTTGTTCTTCCTGTTGAAGACAGCATGGTAGGTATCTTTGATACCGTAAAATATGCGGCACTTGTTCATCAATCCGGCGGCGGCACCGGTTTTTCCTTCTCCCGTCTTCGTCCGGAAGGTTCCATTGTAAAATCCACCGGCGGAACTTCCTCCGGCCCGGTAAGTTTCATGAAGGTTTTCAACGCCGCAACCGAAGCTGTTAAACAGGGCGGAACCCGCCGCGGCGCAAATATGGGTATGCTCCGGATCGACCATCCCGACATCCTCAAATTCATCGATTGCAAAGCAAACAACAACGAAATCAACAACTTCAATATCTCCGTTGCAATCACCGACAAATTCATGGAAGCAGTTGAAAACGGCACCGAATATGAACTTGTTGCTCCCCACAACGGAGAAGTTACCGGAACTCTTGACGCAAGAGAAGTTTTTGAAAAAATCGTTGATGCTGCATGGCGCAACGGCGAACCGGGTATCGTTTTCATCGACGAGATGAACCGTTACAACCCCACCCCCGCTCTTGGCGAAATTGAAAGCACCAACCCCTGCGGCGAACAGCCTCTTCTTCCTTATGAAGCATGCAACCTCGGTTCCATCAACCTTGGCCGCTGTGTTGTTGAAGAAGACGGAATCCTTTCCATCGATTATGATAAAATCACCGATATCGTACATAAAGCTGTTCATTTCCTCGATAACGTAATCGACGTCAACCATTATCCGCTTCAGGCAATTGACGAAATGACCAGAAAGACCAGAAAAATCGGTCTTGGCGTAATGGGATTTGCAGACCTTCTCCTCAAACTCGGTGTTCCCTATAACTCCGTTGAAGCAGAAAGAGTTGCCGAGGAAGTTATGAGCCTTATCCAGAGCGAAGGCACAAAAGCTTCCATTGAACTTGCTCTTGAACGCGGAACTTTCCCCGCATGGGAAGATTCCGTTTTCGCAGACAGATACGAAATCAGAAACGCAACCATCACCACCATCGCTCCCACCGGTACCATTTCTATTATTGCGGATGCTTCCGGCGGCTGTGAACCGCTTTTTGCCTATGCATTCACCAAGAACGTAATGGACGGCGACAAACTCCTTGTCTGCAACGACCTTCTTGTTGAAAAGCTCAAAGAACGCGGAATCTATACCGAAGAACTCATCCAGCGCATTGCTGACGAAGGCACCCTTGCCCATATCGAAGAAATTCCGGAAGATATCAGAAGAGTTTTCGTTTGCGCCCACGATATCACCCCCGAATGGCATATAAGAATCCAGGCCGCATTCCAGAGATACACCGACAACGCCGTTTCCAAAACCATCAACTTCCCCAACAGCGCAACCCACGAAGAAGTTAAGGAAGCATATGTCCTTGCACATAAACTCGGATGCAAGGGAACCACCGTTTACCGTGACGGAAGCCGCGACAGCCAGGTTCTCACCATCGGAACCCAGAAGAAAGAAGAGGAAGAAAAAACCGAAGTTCCGGCAATGAACACCATCATTCCGAGACCGAGACCCACCCTTACCTGGGGCGCGACCGAAAAGATGAAGATCGGCTGCGGAAGCCTCTTTATCACCGTTAACCGCGACGAACACGGAATCTGCGAAGTTTTCACCAGCACCGGAAAAGGCGGCGGCTGTCCTTCCCAGAGCGAAGCAACCGCAAGACTTATCTCAATCGCTCTTCGCGCAGGTATCAGCCAGGAAGAAATTCTTTCCCAGCTTAAAGGGATCCGCTGCCCCAGCACCGTTCGTCAGCCCGGTCTCAAATGCACTTCCTGCCCTGACGCTATTGCAAGAACCATCATCAAGATGAGCAAAATGCTTGGCACCAACGGATTCAGCGTTGAAGCAGAGGAGGAAACCGCACCAAAAAAAGCTGAGGGCGCAGTTTCTGCGCCGGCAAGCAAACCCGTTAAAGGAACCGATGATAAACTTCATTGTCCCGAATGCGGAAAACTTCTTCGCCACGAAGGCGGCTGCACCATCTGCGATTGCGGATTTTCCCATTGCGGCTAAAATATAAAAAAACAAAAGCGGCAGTTCCTACTGCCGCTTTTTTGCATCAATTAAATATGTTATATATATATTATACATATTTAATTGATAAAATTTATTCTTGACAAACACAACTCAAAGTGATAACATATCATAACATAAGGGAGTAGTTGGCGCGCCTGAAAGGTTCCGGTGCGTTATGTTATTCGTCATCACGCCGAAAGGCCGGATAATGTATTAAACGACAAGACTTTTTATTACAATAAACCGTAATGAAAGGCCTTGTATTTTTTTGCCTTCGTTACGGAAAAACGGAGGTTTTTTTATATTATGATGTACATTCTTTTGGTCATCGGCTTTATTCTTCTCATCAAGGGCGCGGATTTCTTTGTTGACGGCGCTTCTTCCGTTGCAAAACTTCTTAAAATCCCTTCCGTAATCATCGGTCTTACCATTGTCGCAATGGGAACAAGTGCGCCGGAAGCCGCTGTAAGCATTTCCGCCGGTCTTTCCGGAAGCAGTGATATTGCTCTCAGCAACGTGATCGGTTCAAACCTTTTCAACCTTCTTGTTGTGGTTGGTGTTTCCGCAATAATCTGCCCTATGGCAACCGAAAAAATCATTATGCAGAGAGATATCTGGTGGAGCCTTGGCGCAACTGTTGCGGTTCTTGTCATGATGCTGGATATGAAAGTTTCCAACATCGAAGGAATCCTTCTTCTCGCCGGAATAATCGCTTATATCGTTGTTCTTGTCCGTGCGGCAAAGAAAAACCGCGAAGAAGGCGACGAAGTCAAAGCGCTTTCCCCTGTTAAAAGTATTCTCTTTATAATCGGCGGTCTTGCCGCTATTGTTGTCGGCGGCGACCTTGTTGTTGATTCCGCCTGCGATATTGCTGCTGCTTTCGGAATGAGCGAAGCTCTTATCGGTCTTACCATTGTTGCAATGGGAACTTCCCTTCCGGAACTTGTAACTTCCGTTGTTGCCGCAAGTAAAGGCGAAAGCGGCCTTGCTCTCGGAAACGTTGTCGGTTCCAACATTTTTAACCTGCTTTTCATTCTCGGTTCCGCTTCCGCTCTTACAAGCATCAACGTTGCTTCCGAACTTTTTATCGATACCGCAATTCTCATCGGCGTAACCCTTATGATGTATTTCCTTTGCCGTTCCAAGGAAAAAACAAGCCGCCCCGAAGGAATCGTCTGCGTTCTTGCATACGCCGCATATATGGCATACATCATTCTCAGATAAACGGAGATTTTCATGGAAAAATACAAGGTTTTTTATGATGAAGTATTGATTGGAAAACTTTTTGTAAACGATGAATATAAATACTGCTATGAACCGGTTTATGAAGGAGTTGAAAAGGTGAAAGATACCGCCTGCCTTCTTCGGGTTATGGAAAAAGGCACTTTCGGAGAATTCGGCGACCCGATTCCGTTTTTCCAGGAAAGACTTCGCTATATGAAGCTTTGGAAACTCGGGGTAATCAATTACCAAACCGATAAATTTGTTATTAAAAGAACCGAAGATTGAACAAAAGAGGCACCGCTTTGCGGTGCCTCTTTTCTTATCCCTAAAAACTTCCGAAAAGTTTCGATATAATACCGATGGCACATGATAAATGACCGATAAAGCAAATTTCTTCTTTTTTGAAAATAAAATGCTAAAATGAATTTGCAATTCAAAATTAAGGAGTTCGGTTATGGAAGCAATAAAAACAATCGGTTTAACAAAAAAATATAAAGATTTGATTGCCGTTGATAATCTGGATTTTGAAATAAAGCAGGGAGAACTTTTTTCGCTTCTCGGAATAAACGGAGCCGGAAAAACAACAACAATAAAGATGCTTTCCTGCCTTATAAAACCAACCTGCGGTGATGCTTTTATCGAAGGAAAAAGCATAATAAAAGACGGATTGAAAGTTAAAGGCATAATAGGAGTTTCGCCGCAGGAAACCGCGGTGGCACCCAATCTTTCAGTTAAGGAAAATCTTGAACTTATATGTGAAATCCACGGATTTTCGAAAGAAAAAAGTGCAAAAAAGATTGAAGAACTGTCAAAACAGTTCGGTCTTGAAAATATTTTGCGTAAAAGAGCGGGAAAATTATCCGGCGGCTTACAGCGAAGATTGAGTATCGCAATGGCACTTATAAGTGAACCTTCGGTGCTGTTTCTTGATGAACCGACCCTTGGGCTGGATGTTATTGCAAGAAGCGAACTTTGGGATGTTATAAACAGCTTAAAAGGAAGAACAACGGTTATATTGACAACGCATTATATGGAGGAGGCGGAGGCCCTTTCTGACCGCATAGGAATTATGAAAAACGGAAAATTGCTTGCGGTCGGAACGGCGCAGGAACTTATGGAGATGACCTCTGCAGAAAGGTTTGAAGATGCGTTTGTTTCAATAGTAAAGGGGGAGAAAAAATGAAAACGCTCGCTTTTGCAAAAAGATGTGCAAAAGAGATTTTGCGCGACCCTTTGAATATTTTTTTCGGGCTTGGCTTTCCGATTGTGCTTCTGTTTCTTTTAAGCGCAATACAGGCGAATATTCCGGTGAAAATTTTTGAAATAGAAAGACTTGCGCCGGGAATCGCGGTGTTCGGTCTTTCGTTTATGACGCTTTTTTCTGCAACTCTTGTGTCAAAAGACCGGGAAAGCTCATTTTTGCAAAGATTATATACAGCTCCGCTTAAACCGGCGAATTTTATTCTCGGTTATATGCTTCCGCTTTTGCCGATAGCTATTGGGCAAAGCGCATTCTGCATTATTGCGGCAACAATCTTTGGATTTCCGATTACTCTAAATATCCTTTTTGCCCTTTTTATGATGATACCGGTTGCCATTTTTTATGTTGCACTTGGACTTTTATGCGGTTCGGTACTTAACGTAAAACAAGTCGGCGGAATCTGCGGAGCACTGCTCACAAATCTTTCCGCATGGCTTTCGGGCGTTTGGTTCGATATTGAACTTGTGGGCGGAGCGTTCAAAAAAGCTGCGGATTTTCTGCCGTTTCTTCATGCCGTGGAACTTGAAAAAGCCGCGATAAACGGAAATTTTTCGGAAATTTTTCCGCATATTGTTTTTGTTTCCGGATACGCGGTGCTTGTGGCCGCGTGTGCCGTTATCCTGTTTTTAAAACAGATGAAAAATCAGTAAACAAAAAAAGGCACCGCAAAGCGGTGCCCTTTTATTAGTTATTTCAGCCGTTTTCGGCCATCATCTGGAGGTTATAATAAACTCCCTGTTTTGCCATAAGTTCGTCGTGGCTTCCCTGTTCAACAAAACCTTCGTCGTTGAGCACGATAATTGTTTTTGCGTTGCGGATGGTGCTCAGGCGATGAGCAATGGTGAAAACGGTTCTGCCTTCGGAAAGACGTTCGAGGCTCTTCTGTACCATTCTTTCGCTTTCGTTGTCAAGAGCGGAAGTTGCTTCGTCAAGAATAAGCACGGAAGGGTTTTTGAGGAAAACACGGGCGATGGAAATTCTCTGTTTCTGTCCGCCGGAAAGCTTTACTCCCCTTTCGCCGACATAGGTATCATATCCGTCCTCAAGGGCGGAAATAAATTCATGTGCGCCGGCAAGTTTTGCAGCTTCGACAACTTCTTCGCGGGTTGCATCCGGTTTTCCGTAAAGGATGTTTTCATAAATGCTTCCGCTGAAAAGATAAACGTCCTGCTGAACAACGCCGATGTTGTTGCGAAGGCTCGAAAGAGTGATATTGCGGATATCTTTTCCGTCAAGAAGGATCCTTCCTTCGGAAACGTCGTAGAATCTTGGAATAAGGTTCGAAAGAGTTGTTTTTCCGCCGCCGGAAGGTCCGACCAAAGCGATATTGTCGCCGGGGTTGACGTGAAGATTTATTCCGGAAAGAACGGTTTCGTCGGAATCGTTATATTTAAAAGCAACGTTTTCGAGAACGATTTCGCCGGTTACGTTTTCAATCGGTTCGGCGTCCGGAGAATCGGTGATTTCCGGTTCAACGTCCATGATTTCATAAAAACGCTCGATTCCGGTAAAGCCCTGCATAAATGTTTCGGTAAACTGGGCAAGGCGGGAAACTGTGTTCAAAAGAACCGTTGTATAAAGAAGATAAGCAACATAGTCGCCGGCAGTAATATGACCTTTCATAAGGAAAATTCCGCCCATTACAACAACGGAAATATACATGCATCCGTCAAAAAGGCGGATCACGCAATGGAGTTTTCCGAGAGCCTTATATGCTTTGCGTTTGATTTCAAGGAAAACTTCGTTGTTCTTCTTGAATTTTTCCTTTTCAATTCCTTCGTTCGCAAAGGACTGTACAACGCGGATTCCGAGAAGGCTGTCTTCGATCTGGGCGTTTATTTCACCGATCTGGGAACGTTCGCAATAAAAAGCATGTTCGAGTTCCCTGCGGAGTTTAAGAACAAAATATCCGAGAATCGGAATCATCAGGAAAATAAAAACCGTAAGCGGAACGTTTACGCTCATAAGGATTATAAACGAAGCGACAAATTTTACAATTCCGATAAGGATTTCTTCCGGCGCATGGTGGGAAAATTCCGTTACGTCAAAAAGGTCTTTCGAAAGGCGGCTCATAAGCTGGCCGACTTTGTTGTTGCTGTAAAAACTGAAGCTTAAATCCTGAAGATGTGAGAAGAAATCCTTTCTCATATCCGCTTCAAGATGTGCGCCCATAAGATGGCCGATGTTGACCATAAAATAGTTGGCGCAGGTATCGATAACGCGGAGAATAAGATAGATTCCGGCAATTTCAAGAATCATCTGAACGGTAAGGGAACCAACATCCTCCGTTGCGGCGTTTGTGATCGTTCTTACGATCATCGGAAGAACGATATCGCAAAGGGTCGTAAGAATTGCGCAGAAAAGATCAAGCGCAAGGGTCGGAAGATAAGGTTTATAATAAGGCATAAAACGGCGCAGAAGTCCGGTTTTTCCCAATTTCTTTTCCATTGTGAAAACTTCCTTTCTGATTGAGAATTATCCGTGAAGGCGGTTGTTTGCTTCGGAAACACAATCGCGGAGATATCCTTCAAGTCTGAAGGTTTCGCCTGTTCCGATTGCAACGCATTCTTCCGGATTTTCCGCAACTTCGCATTTAAGGTTGAATCTTTTTGCAAGATATTTATCAAGTCCATGGAGTTTTGCGCCGCCGCCGGTAAGAAGAATTCCGTTTGTTTTTACGTCACCCGCAAGTTCCGGAGGAGTTTTTTCAAAAACTTTCTGAATCGCCGCGGCAAGCTGGTCCGCAAGATCATAGAAAATATCCGAAAGTTCCTGCCAACGAAGAGTTGTTCTTCCGGGAAGACCGGTCATAAGGTTTCTGCCCTTGACTTCAAAAGTTCTGTCGTCATCAAAACTCCAGCAGGTTCCGATATTCTTTTTAACTTCCTCCGCCATTTTTTCGCCGATTAAAATTCCGTGGCGAAGACGGACATATTTTATAATTTCCTCATCAAAACGCTGTCCCGCAAGCTTTATTGAATGTTTGCATACAACGCCGGAAAGGGAAAGAAGCGCAACGTCGGAAGTTCCTCCGCCGATATCGACAATAAGTCTTCCTTCGGGTTTTGAAATATCGATTCCCGCTCCCATTGCGGCGGCAACGGGTTCTTCGATAAGAAAAACCTTTCTTGCGCCGGCGGCAAGGGCCGCATCAACAACCGCGCGCTGTTCAACGTCCGTTATGATCGACGGAACGCAGATTGCAACTCTCGGTTTAAGATAGCTGTCGCCGCAGACTTTTTTGAGAGCATGGTGGATTATTACGTTTGTGAAGTTATAATCGGAAATAACTCCGCCGCCCATAGGGCTCATTGCGGTTATGTATCCGGGTGTTCTTCCGACCATTTTATAGGCGTTTTCGCCGACGGCAAGGACTTCGCCGGTATCATTGTTGACCGCAACGATATTCGGTTCATGGAAGACGATTCCTCTTCCGATTTCATAGACGATTATTTTTGTTGTTCCTAAATCTATTCCGATATCAGCAGGCATTTTAAACCTCCGGTTGAATTATTTTATATTATTTTATAAGTGTAAATCCAAAACCTTCCGATGTCAATTAAAAGAATGTAAATTATTCCTTAATCATAAAACGAAGATTTGTGAATCTTCCGCTTTTCCGGTTGTTATCGACCATTGTCATAACGGCCTTTGCGCTTCCGACGATTATAAGGAGTTTTTTCGCCCTTGTAACGGCGGTATAAAGAAGGTTTCTGTAATAAAGGCGGGAATTCGCTTCAAAAAGCGGAATTATAACCGCTTCGAATTCGCTGCCCTGGCTTTTGTGAACGGTTACCGCATAAGCATGGTCAAGTTCGTTCGCGCTGTCAAAAGGATATTCCGCAACACGGTCATCAAAGCGTATTGCCATCATTCTTCCGATGGGGTCCATTTTTTCAATTATTCCGATATCGCCGTTGAAAACGCCTCTTCCGACTTCACCGTCATCCTTCGACCAGGTCATATCATAATCGTTCCGGGTCTGCATTACTTTGTCGCCTTCGCGGAAAAGGTGGCCGCCATGGCGAAATTCCTTTTTCTTTCCGTCCGGAGGATTAAGTCGTTTTTGCAGTTCCACATTGATATTCCATGTTCCCGCTTCCCCTCTTTTTCCGGGACAGAGCACCTGGATATCCCAAAGGGGTGAAAATCCATATGCTTTGGGAAGGCGCTTTTCGCAAAGCTGGCAAACCGCGGCGCAGCATTCCGCTTCGGTGTTCCTCGGAAGGAAAAAAAAGTCGTTGTCCCTGGATTCAAGATAGGGATATTCCCCGTTGACTATATCATGGGCATTGGTGACAATCATACTTTCCGCCGCCTGACGGAAAATAGTATCAAGCTTTATCGACGGAAGAATATCCGAACGGATTAGGTCATGGAGAACATTTCCCGCGCCGACGGAAGGAAGCTGGTCCGAATCCCCTACCATAACAAGGCGGCTGTGGAAAGGAAGCGCCCGAAGAAGAGAATCAAAAAGAAGAGTATCCACCATTGACATCTCGTCAACGATAAGGGTATCGCATTTAAGCGGATTTTTTTCGTTTCTGCGGAAAACCGGAACAAGTTCGTTTCCGGAATAGTCAACTTCAAGAAGACGGTGGATAGTTTTCGCTTCATGCCCGGTGAGTTCCGAAAGACGTTTTGCCGCTCTTCCGGTCGGCGCCGCAAGCATAACTTCGTCCCCTTGCTGTTCAAGAAGCTTTATAAGGGCGTTAAGCGTTGTTGTCTTACCGGTACCGGGTCCTCCGGTGAGTACGAAAACATGGTTTTGTACCGCGTTCCGAAGGGCGCGTTTTTGCAGTATGTCGTATTCTATTCCAAGCTCTTCCTCAAGAATTTCAATCGATTTATCAAGAGCGGCGGAATTTTTTTCCTCCGAACCCATAAGCATCATCTTAAGTCTTCCGGCGGCGGAAGTTTCCGCAAGAAAAAGGGCAGGAAGATAGATATATCTTCTTCCGTTTCTGTAATATTCGTCAAGTTCCTCTTTCCCGACAAGTTCCTCAAGAGCATCCGCCATTTCGTCCGCTTCTCCGAGAAGTCCTGCTGCGGCGGCAAGAAGGCTTTCTTCCGGAAGGCAGGTATGTCCGTTATCAAGATTATGAACAAGAACATGTTTTATTCCGGCTTTAAGGCGGCGTTTGTCGCAAGGATCACCTTTTTTTATAAAAATCGCATCTGCTTCCGCAAATTCAAGCCCGATTTCCGGATCGCAGAGAAGATAGGGATTTTCCTTTATAAAATCGATGGCATTTGTTCCCCATTTTTTCCATGCGCGGACGGCAATCGCCGCCTGGAGTCCGAAATCCTGGAGCGATGCCATAACTTTTCTTGCGCCGAAAGCGCGCATATATTCTTCGTTTATTTCAAGAGCAAGCTTTTCCGAAACGCCTTTTATCCTTGCAAGTTCAAGCGGAGTGTTTTCTATAACTTCAAGAGTATATTCTCCGAAGGCTTCGACGATTCTTTTTGCAATTGCCGGACCGACTCCCTTGAAGGAACCTCCGGAAAGATATTTTCTTATTGCGGTTGCGGAAGCAGGAAGTCTTCTTTCGCAAACGTCCGCACGGAACTGTGTTCCATAGGTAGGATGGGACGCAAAGCTGCCGGTGAGGGAAACTTCCTCGCCGGCTTCAACTTTTCCAAGCTCGCCAACAACTGTTACAAGCTCGCCCTGCATATCAAGATCAAATACAACAAAACCGCTTTCCGCTTTATAAGCAACAATTCCGTCAACTGTTCCGCTTATGCGTTCCGGTTCCTTTTTTTCGTTTTTATCCGTCATGCGTTTTCTCCGTCCCAATAATAATATAAATATATTATAGCTTTTTTTAGTCTTTATGTAAACCTTCCCGGAACATTGAGATAAGTTCTTCTTCTCCGCGGAAAAGGGAACAATCGAACCGCCTTTCGATTTTTTCACAGATTGAAAGTGCACTTTCCGAAATTCCGCCGCAATCAAGAAAAACTTCCCGATGAAGCCCGTTTGTTTCTGTAAGAACACTTCGGACCGCAGGTTCTATATCTTCTTCCGGAACGGAAGAAATTTTTGCAACAACAAAAGTTTTATGCTTTATTCTTTTCCGAAGCGGATTTTTAAGAAGCCATTCCGCCGCTTCCACCATTCCTAAGGAAGCAAAAAAAGTTATTACAAGAACGGCAAGCGCATCAAAAAACATCAGAATTCCTCCCTTCGTTCAAAGTCATCCTATGAAAAAATTTTCTTTCCTGTGAATAGTGGCAAACAAAAATTTTTCCGCATAGGATGAGGCATACCGAAAAAACGGAGGTTTTTTTAAAATGAAAAATTCGTTTTACATAGCCGGCGGCGACCTTCGGTCGGTCTATCTTGCGAAATCCCTTTCTGAAGAAGGTTACAAAACGGTTGTTTTTGCTCTCGAAAAAGCAAATCTGCCGGAAGATATTGAGATGATTGAAAAAACGGAGAATTTTAAAAACGCGGAAATCGTAATTCTTCCTCTCCCCTCTTCCGACAGCGAAGGCTTTTTAAAAACCGCTTTTTCGGAAAAGAAAACAAAGCTTTCCGAAATCGTTGAGCATCTGCCGGAAAATTCCGTGCTCATGGGAGGGATTTTGCCGAAAGACATTGTTTCTTCCGCAAAAGAAAAAGGAATTTTTGTCTTTGATTATTATCACCGGGAGGAATTTGCGGTACGGAATGCTGCTCTTACCGCAGAAGCCGCCGCCGCAAAACTCCTTGAAATGCTCAGCGAATCCATAAGTTCCGTTCCGGTGCTCATTTTGGGTCACGGAAGGATCGGGCGGCTTCTTTCTTCGATTTTAAAAGCGCTTGACGCAAAGGTAACCGTTGCCGCAAGACGATATTCCGAACTCGCCTGGATTCGCAGCGAAGGAATGATTCCGCTTGAATTCCGGCTTATTGATGAGGAAATCTGCAAATTCAAGGTTGTTTTTAACACAGTTCCCTCGCCGGTGCTCACGAAGGAAAGACTTATGCTCATGCATCCGGATTCAATAATAATCGATCTTGCTTCCGAACCTTGCGGAACGGATTTTTCCGCCGCAAAGGAACTTGGAATAACCGCAGAAAAGGCACTTGGTCTTCCGGGAAAGTTTGCCCCGAAAACCGCAGGAGAAATTATGAAAGATACCGTGCTCAATATTCTTTCGGAAATGGAGGAAAGTTCCGATGCCCGATAAAAAACGTCTTGGGTTTGCCCTTTGCGGTTCATTCTGCACTTTTAAAAAAGTCCTTGCGGAGATGGAAAAACTTGCGGAAATTTATGATATAACCCCGATTATGTCCGAAGGTTCTGCAAAAACCGATACAAGATTCGGAAAAGCGGAGGATTTTCGCCGGAAAATAACCGAAATCTGCGGAAAAGAACCGATCACAACTATCGCGGAAGCGGAACCCATCGGTCCGAAAGCTCTTTTTGACGTTCTTTTGATAGAACCCTGTACCGGAAATACCCTTGGGAAACTCGCAAACGGAATAACCGATACCTCCGTCACAATGGCGGCAAAAGCACATCTTCGTAACGGAAGGCCGCTTGTTATTGCCGTTTCAACAAACGATGCCCTTGGAGCTTCCGCACAGAATATCGGAAGGCTTATGAACGCAAAAAACGTTTATTTTGTTCCGATGGGTCAGGATTCCCCCGAAGGCAAACCCGCTTCAGTCGTCGCGCATTTTGAAAAAAGCGCCGAAGCAATTGAATCCGCCCTTTCCGGAAAACAGGCCCAGCCTTTGATTTTTTGAATAACTGAATAAAAGCCCCGTTTTTTTCCAATGCTTTTGTTGCTTCAAAGCAAAAATCGAAAAGAACGGAGCTTTTATTTTTATGAAAAAACTTATTGCTGTTTTTATATTGTTTTCGTTCCTTTTAAGCGGAACGGAAATTTTCGCAATTTCGAAGGAGGAAGCATCCGAAACAGACCTTACCTCTCCTTGCGGTTTTTCATCGGATGAACTTTCCCGGGGACTTTTGGGCGAACTTTCCTCTCTTGCGGAAAATTTTATTGCCGCGGAGGAAAAATACGGTGTGAATGCACTTTTTCTTTCCGCTGTTGCTGCTCTTGAATCCGGTTGGGGAAAATATTGTTTCCGCCCTAACAACATCTTCGGTTGGAGCGGAAAGGATTTTGAAACCAAGGAAGAATGCATCGATTTTGTCGCTTCAAAAATTGCGGAACATTATCTTTCCGAAGACGGAAAATATTACAACGGAAAAACCGTTTCCGGAGTCAACGTATTTTATAACGGAAACCTTTTCTGGGAAGAAAAAATTTCCGGAATAATGTCTATGATATCCAGAAAAATCGCTTTATCCGAAATCGGTTGAAATGTTCTTTGAACAGCCTTCCGGTGAATACTGCCAAAAATCGATATGGCCATTTTTGATAAAATATTCCGGAATATCCGGTTCCCCTTCCGATTCAAAAGCATCGACGATTATAAGCTTTATCTTCATTTTATCCGGGATAAGGCTTTTTATATAAACGCAGGCTTTCTGTCCCGGATGAAGGCGCGGACAGCTTTCCGCAAGGCCCGCAAGATTCGGCGCAAGTTCCACAAAAACGCCGTAATCCTCAACGGAGCGGATTATTCCGCCGACAGTTTCTCCCGGAGAAAATTTTTCCGCGTTTTCCTCCCATGTTCCGAGAAGCTCTTTATGGGAAATGCATATTCTTCCGGAAGAGTCTCTTCCGGAAACAACCGCAAAGATTTTCTCCCCGCTTCGGAATCTGTCGGAAGGATGGCTTATTCTTGAAACGCTTATGGAATCTATCGGAAGAAGCGAAGGGATTCCGCATCCGATATCTGCAAAACATCCGAAATTTTCCATATGTGTCACAACCGCCGGAATAACGTCCCCGGGAACAAGTTTTTCAAGATAGTTCGCTGTGCATTCCTCCTGCACCGCTTTTCTTGAACAGATTGCGGTAAAGCGGCCGTTTTTTTCTTTTTCAAAACCGGTTATGATGAAGCAAACCGGTTTTCCGACCCTTGAAATAAGGGCAATGTCCCTTGTTTCGCCGCTTTCAATTCCGATTGCTCCTTCGTTTCTTGGAATGATCCCGCGAATCGCACCCAAATCAAGGATCAGATCATGCTTTGCGTTACAGACAGTTGCAAAAGCTTCGAGAATCGTTTTGTTTTTCTGTGCCTCTTTAAGGTTTTCAATGCTTGAAAGAATGTTTTTGTTTTTCGGGGTTTCTATAAGATAGCCTTCCGGCAGATATTCCGTCATTTCTCTTCCTCCAAAAATTTTTATGGAATATCTATATTCAAAAAACGGGGAAAATATGAAAAAAGCCTCCTTCTGAAAGGAGGCTTTTTTTATTTACGCATAATGATATTTTTTCCTGAATTTTGCAAGGCAGCCCATTGCAACAAGGAAAGAAAGAATTTCCGCCGCAACCATCGACCACCAGATTCCGTCGATTTCCCAGATTTCCGGAAGGATAAGAACAGTTGCGACCTGGAAAACAACCGTTCGGAGAAATGCAACTACCGCCGAAATAAGTCCATTGTTAAGCGCTGTAAAGAAACCGGAAGTGAAAAGGTTGAAACCGATAAAAACAAAGGCAACTGCGCTTATAAGAACCGCGCGTTTTGTAATTTCGAAAAGAACCTGGTCATATCCAACAAAGATTCCCGCAAGAACATCCGAAAGTGAAACCGTAAGAGCACAAAGCACTGCTCCGCAAATTCCCATCAGCACCATACTTTTTTTGAAAAGGTTTTTAAGTTCAAAATGGTTCTGCGCTCCAAAATGATAACCTATGATAGGGGCGGCGCCGGTAACATAACCCCAAAGAATTGCAATAAAGATCCAGTTTGCATAAAGAAGAACACCATAGGCAGCAACGCCGTCCTCCCCGACAAAACGCATAAGCTGGAAGTTATAAAGCATTGCGACAATATTTCCGGAAACGTTTGAAACAAATTCCGAAGAACCGTTGGTGCAGGTTTTCCAGAAAACCTTCCACACAAAAGGGCCTTTTCCAAGATGCAGAAGGCTTGAATTATGTTTTCTGATGAAATAAATTATCGGAATAAACGCCCCGATAAACTGGCTTGAAATCGTTGCAAGGGCGGCGCCGGCAATTCCCCATTCGAAAACCGCAATAAAAAGCCAGTCGAGAACCATGTTTCCGCAGCCGGCCGCAACGGTTACATAAAAACCGTAATTGGGTCTTTCCGCGGTGATGAAAAAAATCTGGAAGGCATTCTGAAGCATAAAAAACGGAATTCCCGCAAAAATGATTGAACCGTAAATAACGCAGTTTTCAATCATTTCTTCCCCTTCCGCGCCAAGAATTATTGCCGCCGGACGGATCGTTGAAATTCCGAGCACGGCAATTGCAATTCCGAGCACGGCGCTTACATAGATGAGCATGGAAAAATATTCGTTTGCCTTTTCTTTTTTTCCTTCGCCGAGAGTTTTTGAAACAATTGCGTTTCCGCCCGCGCCGATCATAAAACCAAGGGCACTTAAAACCGCAATATACGGATAGATAAGATTAAGCGCCGCAAAAGGAGTTTTTCCGACTATGTTTGAAACAAAAAGTCCGTCAACGATTCCGTAGATCGAACCGAAAACCATCATTGCAACGGAAGGAAAAACGAAACGCAGAAGCTTGTTATAAGTAAAATGTTCACAAAGCTGGATTCTCATTTCTCTTCTCCTTTGATTTTCGAAAATTCATTTTTAAGTATCTCATAATATTTTTGAGTTATGCGGATTGTTTCGTTCTGTTCGTCTTCCGAAAGAGCGTTAAAAGCGTTGCGTTCCGCCTCGATAAGTTTTCTTACGGTTCTCATTGCAAGGAATTTTCCTTTTTCGGTGAAAACAAGAAGTTTTTCGCGGGAATTTTCCGGCGAAGGAGCAATATCTATATATCCTTCTTCAACAAGCTTTTTTGCGGCGGAATTTATTGTCTGTTTGCTTTCGTACCAATCGTCGCAGATTTCCTTTTGGGTACAGGGTCTTTTGAAATCGTAAAGGGTCCAGATTATCATAAGCTGGCCTTTTGCCATTCCAAAGCGGTTTATGGCTCCGTCCCATTCGTCGTCGGTTTTTCTGCGTATAGCCTGATACTGTTCGTATTTTTCCAAAGATGAAACGCTCCTTTCAGAACATAGTCCGAAATCATACCGTTAAATTATAGTATGATTTCGGACTGTTGTCAACGTTTTATTGACAAAATTTTCACTCTGTGATATATTTTTATCATAAGCTTTCGGCGTTTCTATATCAAACGTCCGGGGGCATTTTTTATGCTTTTTTAGGAGATCGGTTTTAATGAAAAAACGCGTTTTTTATAGTGAAATTTCTTATGTTTTTGCAATTATTTTTATAGCCTTGGGCGTTGCTCTTGCCGCAAAAGCAGGTTTCGGTGTTTCAATGATTGCCGCACCGATGTACACTTTACACCTTTGGCTTGTTCAGTATACCGAAATTCTGACTCTCGGAACCCTTGAATATATCTTCCAGGGGGTAATAATTCTTTCGATTGCCCTTATTGTAAAACATTTTAAAGTTTCATATCTTTTCAGCTTCGCAACTTCCGTTTTTTCCGGTCTTGCAATAGACCTTATGTTCTGGATTGTTTCCCCCCTTACTGCGGAAACTCTTTTTGCAAGAATCGTTGTTTTTGCCGCAAGCATTTTAACCTGCGCCTTCGGTGTTTCCTGCATTTTCCATGCTTACGTTTCTCCCGCGGGAAACGAGCTTTTCGTAAAAGAATTCGCCGTTCATTTCGGAAAAAATATTCATAAAGTCAAAACAACCTATGATATGACTTTCCTTGCAATAAGCGTTGCTCTCAACCTTCTTCTCTTCCGCGGCTTCGTCGGAATCGGAATCGGAACAGTTGTAACGGCGCTTTTAAACGGTCCGATAATTTCCGTCTTTGACCGTTTGCTTAAAAAGAATTTTGAATTCAAAGCCGCCTTCCCGAAACTCGAAAAATATTTTGAGAAATAAAACAAAAGGAACCGCTTTTAAAGCGGTTCCTTTTGTTTTTTTGTGAAATAGAAAATTAGGGGTATTATTTTAAAATTAACGAACCATCATGGTACCGCCGTCAACACAAATGGTCTGGCCGGTGATGAATTTGGAGCTGTCGCTTGCAGCGAAAGCGATTACGGGAAGATAATCTTCGATGAGATCGCCGGGTTTGTCGCCGAGCATAAGACCTTTCATGCCATCCATGAATGCCTGTTTTTCTTCGGGGCTGAACTGTGCAACAAGTTTGTCGGTAAGAGGAGTCCAGATGTTGGGAGCGATCATGTTAACTCTGATGTTATAGGGCATAAGGTCTTTTGCAAGGGTTCTGCTCCAGGAAGTTACTGCGCCTTTGGTTGCGCCATAGATAGGCTGGAAGGGGCTTACGATGAATGCGGAAGCACTGGTGAAGTTGATGATGTTGCCATAACCCTGGTCTTTCATATATTTGAAAGCTTCCATGTCAACAAGATAAGTACCGTCAGCGTTGATTGCGAAGAGCTTTTTCCAGGTTGCAAAATCGCAATATTCAATTGGGGTTGCGGGAGCAATTGCTGCGCAGTGGATAACTACGTCAAGTCCGCCGAGCCATTCAACAGCTTCTTTAAAGCCATTCTGTACGCTTTCTTCGCTGGAAACGTCAACGTGGATATATTTTGCGCCGGAGATTTTTGCAACTTCTTCGCCGTCTGCATCGTTTACGTCAAAAAAAGCAACTTTTGCGCCAAGGGAAGGGAAGTTTTCAACAGTGGTTCTGCCCATGCCGCCTGCGCCGCCGGTGATGATAATTCTTTTTCCGTCAAGTCTTTCCATAATATAATCCTCCTTAAATTGTGTTAAAATTAACATCATGGCTATATTATACCGCACCATACAATTTGTTAAAAGAACAAAAAAGAGCCTATATATGCACTAATAGTGCATATATAGGCTCTTTAACTGTTAATTTTAATTCGAAAAACTTTTTATAAGATTAATAAGTTTCATCGTTCGTTCGCTTGCGTTTTTGGAATAATATAAACCGAAAGGAACTGAACAGGTTTTTGAAAGTGGAATGCATTTGAAGAAAGGATAAACTTTTTTGCTGTTTTCGGTAACGAACATTATCCGGTTTTCGTTTTCGCAGCGGTTAAAGGTTTTTATATTAAATTTTTCAATTTCAAAAATATTAAAACCGAAATAATCTTCTTTAATGGAAGAAATTGCGTTATCCCAAACAAGGCTTCTGCCTTTTTTAAGTGTTGCAATTTTTTCTCCGCAAAGGTCATCGAAAGAAATTTCTGTTTTGTCCGCAAGTCTGTGGTTAAGCGGAACGGCACAGCAAATTTTTGCTTCGGATATTTTAACGGCGTTTATTCCGAATGTTTTAGCAATTTGTTCATCAAAAATATCAACGCAAATGTCTATATCCTTGCCGATACTGCGGAACATATTATTTATATTTTCGCTTGAAGTTCCGAAGAAAAACATGTTTGAACGTTCGCGGCGGTTCTCCTGTTCTGATGGAAACCAGCTTGCAAGCATAAATTCATCGGCAAAGGTATCCATAATTCCGATCCTTACGCTGTCGGATTTGTTTTCGCTTATAGATTTTGCTTTTTCAGCGGCATTGTTGTAGCTTTGAACGAGTTTTTTTGAATCTTCATAAAAAGATTTCCCGGCGGACGTGAGTTTAACGCCTTTTAACGTCCTTTCAAAAAGAGGGAAGCCGAGGCTTTCTTCCAGAGCGTTTATTCTTTTTTTAATTGCGTTGGGAGAAAGAAAAAGCGCTTCAGCCGCTTTTGCAAAACTTCCGCATTCCGCTGTGCAGATAAATGTTTTTAAATATTCGTCGAACAAAAAATCACCTGCTTTCCAATAATAGAATAATCTTTTGCCGCAAAAAAATCAAGGGAGCCTTACGGCTCCCCTTTTTATTTACTGTGGTCGGTAAAATCCTTATCAACGTCGATTACGGCAAAAAATCTTTCGTCGGAGCCGTGGATCTTTTCTGCGATTATATTTACAATTTCCTCGTCTCCGTATTTATAATCATAGGGAACGACGATATCAAAAATCACGTTTGTGTGGGTGGGGCCGCTTACCATTCTGAAATCGTGGAAGGTTATTTTTTCGTCGATTCCGGAAATGATTTCGCCGACCTTTGCTTTCATCTGCTTAGTAAGTTCGTCGCGTACGTCAACCGGATCCATATGAATCGTTGCAAGGCATCCCGTTTCGCGCATTATGTCACGTTCGATATTGTCGATGGTATCGTGTATATCCACAAAGTTTCCGTCGGAAGGAACTTCCGCATGAAGTGAAATGAAAACTCTTCCGGGGCCGTAATTATGTACTATCATATCATGGATTCCGATCATTCCGTCGTGAGAAAGAACGATTTCTTCGATTTTTTTGCAGAATTCCTCTTCCGGAGGGGTTCCGAGGAGGGAATCTATGGTTTCCTTCGCGGAAGAAATTCCCGCAAACATGATGAATCCAGCAACAGCAAGACCGACCCATCCGTCGATCACAATTCCGGTTTTAACGGTAAGAATTGCGGAAAGAAGAACAGCCGCAGTTGAAACCGTATCGGAAATGCTGTCCGTTGCAGTTGCTCGAAGAGCCGCGGAATCGATTTTTCTGCCGATTCTTCTGTTATAGATAAACATATAAAATTTCGCAAGAATCGAAATTCCCAAAATCACAAACGTAAGAAGGGAATATTCGACTTCTTCCGGAGTCACAATTTTTCCGACGGAATCTCTTCCGAGTTCAAAACCCATCATAATGATGACCATTGAAATAATAAGGCTTGAGATATATTCAAATCTTCCGTGACCGAAAGGATGATGCGGATCAGGTTTTTGTGCCGCAAGGCGGAAACCGATAAGGCTTATAACAGAAGAACCTGCGTCGGAAAGGTTGTTGAAAGCGTCCGCCGTTACCGCAACGGAACCGCTTAAAAAACCTGCGGCAAATTTTCCCGCAAAAAGGATAATATTTATCACAATTCCGACGATTCCGCAAAGATATCCGTATGCGGAACGGACTTCCGGATCTTTGTAATTTTCGTTGTCTTTAATGAATCTTTTTGAAAGAAGTTTTATCATTTCGATTTCTCCGTCTGTATAAAATAATGCCGCCCGCTCGGGCGGCGTTTTTTGTTTTATCAGTATTTTCCGTTATATTCCGCTTCGATTGCGGCGACCCTTTCGTTATATTCGTCCCGCTCCATCATTCCCGCTTCATAAAGGCTTTTAAGCTGGTCAAGATAATGTTTTCTTTCGGAAACGGCATCTTTTGTGTGCATCTGGTGAACCTGGCGGTTATATTTAGCATCCTTTTGGGTCGTTTTCGTTGCTTCGGAATCGCCGAAGGTATTTGCGAACATTTTCGTGAGGGGTGCGGCAACAAAACCGATTATTACCACAATTACAATCGGTAAAAACAATAAAATATCTCCCATAAAAACGTTCACCTCTTTCTTGAATCGTTATATTTATTTTATCATATTATTTCCTTTTTGGAAATATCTTTATTCCAAAATAGTAAAAATTTACTTGTAAAACCAAATTTTTTGTGATACAATAGCTTCTGTTATGGGGGCGTAGCTCACCTGGGAGAGCGCGACATTCGCATTGTCGAGGTAACCGGTTCAAGTCCGGCCGTCTCCACCATTCAAAAAGTCTTGAAACTATGCGGTTTCAGGGCTTTTTCTTTTTATATAACATAAAATATTGACATTCATCAAAATATAAAATATAATATTTGAGTAATGTCAAGTATTGCGGAGGTGATGTTATGGATGCTATGGAGAAAATTGAGATGATTTCTAACAAAAACAACGGAATTATTACAACAAAGACCGCAATAGAAAGCGGAATTTCAAGAGCTACGCTTTCTAACATTTGCAAAAAAGGAAAAATTGTTCGAATTGCAAATGGTCAATATATTCTGAAAAACGAAATTCACGATGAACTGTTATCTATAATCAGCCGTTCTGAACAAATTATTTTTTCGCACGAAACCGCACTGTTTCTTCACGGTCTTTCCGACAGAACTCCTTTTGAGCATTCTATTACCGCACCATCAGATAAAGTTCCCTCTCCACAAATAAGAGAAACCTGCAAGGTATATTATATCAAACCGGAACTTTTTGATCTTGGAAAAACAGAGCTTAAAACTCCACACGGAAATATAGTTGCTTCTTATGATGTTGAACGAACTATTTGTGATTTAGCAAGAAGCAGAAACAGGATTGATCCCGAAACTTTTCTTAATGCTCTCAAACAATATTCTTCGTCGCCTAAAAAAGACTTGAACAAGCTTTACACTTATGCAAAACAGCTTCGTGTATCAAATGTTTTACGTAAATATCTGGAGGTGCTGTTATGAGCAATGCTATGAGCTTCAAAGCAAAAATCCGTAATATTGCAAAAGACAAAAATATTCCGGCACAGGTTATAATGCAGAACTATATGTTTGAAAGACTTCTTACAAGGCTCTCTCTTTCAAATTATAAAGATAAATTTGTAATCAAAGGCGGTATGCTTGTTGCCGCGATAGTCGGACTTGATAATCGTGCAACAATGGATCTTGATACCACGCTTAAAAACCTCCCCCTTACTCCGAAAGCAATACGTTCTGCGCTCGAAGAAATTATCTCAATTCAGATTGATGACGAAGTTTCGTTTGAAATCGGAGATATTTCTCCCATTCGTGAAGATGATATTTATGGCGGATACAGGGTTAAGCTTACTGCAAAATATGATACTATCACAACACCTTTTTGCATTGATGTTTCGACCGGCGATGCGATAACTCCAAACCCTGTAAAATATCAGTTTTCTGAGATTTTTGATGAAGATAAAACTTTTGAAATTTGGGCATATAACATTGAAACTGTAATGGCAGAAAAGGTCGAAACCATTCTCCGCAGGGGTGTTTTCAATACTCGTCCAAAAGATTTTTATGATGCCTATATTCTTGCAACTACGCAAAAGTTTGATAAGGAACTTTTTACTGAGGCACTTGCTGCAACTGCAAAACACCGTGAAACAACAGGACAGATTGCAGATACGGATATGATTTTTCAAAATCTTTCTGAAAGCAAAGAACTTAAAGCCATGTGGGATAAATACCGCAAAGAGTATGCTTATGCAAAAGGAATTGAATATGAAGATATTCTTGATGTAATAAAAAAACTTACAACTTAATTCAAAACTATTAATAAAGCTTGAAAATTTCAAGCTTTATTTTTTATGTTTTGGAATATCCTATATATTTTTTCAGTCAAGTACCAGTCAAGTAAAATCTATACCTAAAAAGCCTATAAGTAAGCGGTTTTTAAGTTTTTTCTTTTTCAAAAATAAAGTATCAGTCAAGTAAAAGTCATCACAAGCATTATGCAACTTGCGTATTATCTTGCGTACTATCTTACGTATTATCGTCTGATTTCAAAAGTTTTGAGGTTTGTAATAGCAAAACTCCATTAAATTCTTAACTTTTGTGTTTATACCCCAAAATCATCATTTTTTGCAAAAACAACTTTTTCAAGGGACTTTTTGAGTAAAGTCGCAACTTTTTCAAGGGACTTTTTTCTAAAAAGCGAAACTTTTTCGATTTTTTATCATTTTTATTTACTTTTTGACACTTGGGATAATATAAAATAATTTGTCGAATGTTGGTTGATAATGTTTAGATAGAGATGTATACTTTTATAATTAAAGCTTTATTTTATACAAGTTTTATATATATTCAAATAGCAAGAACGGTGGTGATCTCAGGATCATCGCCGTTCTATTGTTCCGATATTCGTAAAATGTTCATTTGCTATTATTCCGATAAACAAGTATAATTATTATTAAACAAATTGCGTTCTTAATACAATTACAAATCGCAACGATAAACCGTCGAATCATCTCGAAAGGAGTACATATTATATGAAGGTAACCGATATTGGATTTGAACGATTCGAAGAAGATTTTTATGCACATAATACTTTTATATGCGGCAGTTCTGCTACACTTTTGAACGAAGCTTCTACACAGTTATCAAAACTTAATGCTGCAGGAAATACTGTACTTATTACAGATCCTTATCTTTTCCCCTCTTCTCCAGATAGTACATATCAATCAGATTTGATCGCTATCTTGAAAAGTCTAAATGCTACAAAAATCACTTATTGTGCAAAATCAAAACGTAATACTGCATTTTATCAGCAGGTACAAACTGCGCTTCAATCTGTGGGTACAGTTCTAGACTACACAAGTCAATTGGATGACTGTCATGACCGTTTTTGGTACTGCCCTGAAACTGGGAAATGTGTTGTCTTTGGTACCTCTCTAAATGGGGTTGGCAGAAAAATCTGTCGTATTGATATGTTGACTGCAGAGGAAACGGCTGAACTTAAGCAGTATTTTGTTAATGCAGGTATTATTACAAACGGTGGCAATAATGGAGCGTAAAGGTACTGTCATTCGTTTTGTTGATCATCTTGATATTTCGGATACTGCAAAGCATTGGGCTAAAGAATTAGTAGACCAAATCGAGATGCCTGTCGTTTTTCTAATTGACCATGATTTTGATAAACAATATGCCACACGTAGCCAAATGCACCATAATCAGTTTTGGGTTCTTGCCTGTCATCAAGCAGAGCATTCCGAATACGAGCGTATTATTTTGTCAAATATTTACCGTGGTGTTCAAACTCGCAAACGTTTTTTGCATCCAGTGCCCGACCAAGAATATGAAGCTTATTTAAACCAAATTGTGAATCCCAAAGTGAAATTGGAACGGCGTAAACTGTATTACGAATTATTGAATAAGATTTCCGCATTCGTTTCAACCATCGATGCCGAGCTATTTTTCAAACCCAAAGGCATTGAAGTAAGTTCAGCCCAAAAACAGTGGCTATACGATAACCGTATTTCTCTACTCGATGAATATCTAGGCCTACAAAAAAGGCAACGGGGTTTCTGTTGGTATAGGGAAGTTGAATGTATCAATGTAATTGATTACGCTAGAATTGCATCATTCAATAATAGTTATAAAGTGGGTATCGTCAATCGGCTAAAGCGTATCCAACCCGCTTCAGCTTCAAGGCGTTGTATAGATAGAGTATCTAAACTAATCAGTTTAATTAGCGAGGCAAACCAAAAGTATAGTAGTTCCCAACAAGAAGAGATTACGGCATGGATGGTTCAGGAAGTTGTTCGTATTTTGGGTTTGGAGAATGATATCGATCTTAAGCGAGAATATGCATTGAGTGGGAA
>JAZQUO010000043.1:0-54008 GCA_045631325.1 Oscillospiraceae bacterium | reverse complement strand
CTCATCCGTCAAAACCTTCGGTTTTGCCACCTTCCCCCAAGGGAAGGCTAAACATCCGGGAATACTTTTTAAAAAATACGGATTCTTCGCTTCACTCAGAATGACATTGGGTTGTCATTGCGAGCCTTCGCAGAAGGCATGGCAATCCGTTTTTTCTTTTATACGTAACGGTCAAGACCGTTCCCTACCGTAAAGCGGTGGGTTTATAATTGTAAAACCGCAGGGGCGGATATTATCCGCCAGTTTTTAGCGGGACGGGGTTGCAATCCCTCCGGGTTATCGGAAAACAGCAAAAATTTTCCTATAATATTATAAAAAAATATTTGTAATCTATATTAAAGGGTGGTAAAATATAAACTGGTATAATTTGCACAGGAGGTGCTTTTTTAACAATGCCGAATGACAACATAAGAGACTTTTGTATCATCGCACATATCGACCACGGCAAATCCACCCTTGCCGACAGAATTCTTGAAAACACCGAAGCGGTAACCCCCCGCGAAATGGAAGAACAGCTTCTGGATAACATGGATATCGAGCGTGAACGCGGAATCACCATCAAATCCCGCGCGGTACGTCTTGATTACAAAGCAGACGACGGAAACAATTATGTCTTCAACCTTATCGACACCCCCGGACACGTTGACTTCAACTATGAGGTTTCCCGTTCCCTTGCGGCCTGCGAAGGCGCGGTGCTTATTGTTGACGCTTCCCAGGGCGTTGAGGCACAGACTCTTGCGAACACCTATCTTGCGGTTGACCACAACCTTGAGATCGTTCCCGTTATCAACAAAATCGACCTTCCCGCAGCAGACCCGGAAAGAGTTGCCCACGAAATCGAGGATATCATCGGAATTCCCGCTCTTGATGCTCCGCAGATTTCCGCAAAAACCGGCGTCAACATTCATTCCGTTCTCGAAGCAATCGTTGAAGGAATTCCCGCTCCGGAAGGAAACGACGAAGCGCCGCTCAAAGCGCTTATCTTCGACTCCATTTATGACAGCTACCGCGGAGTTATCGTTTACGTCCGCGTTGTTGACGGCGAACTCCATTCCGGCGACAGAATCAAAATGATGGCAACCGGCGCGGAATTCGACGTTGTTGAAGTCGGTTACATGGGCGCAACAAGACTTGTTCCAAGCGGCGTGCTCAAAGCCGGCGAAGTCGGCTACATCACCGCTTCCATCAAAACCGTTGCGGATACCGCGGTGGGCGACACCGTCACCCTTGCGGAAAACCCCGCAGAAGAAGCTCTTCCGGGTTATAAAAAGGTAAACCCGATGGTTTATGCCGGTATTTATCCTCTTGACGGCGCAAAATACGGCGACCTCCGCGAAGCTCTTGAAAAGCTTACTCTTAACGACGCTTCCCTTCATTTTGAACCGGAAACTTCCGCCGCTCTCGGTTTCGGTTTCCGCTGCGGATTCCTCGGACTTCTCCATATGGAAGTAATTCTCGAACGTCTTGAAAGAGAATATAACCTTGACCTTATCACAACCGCGCCCAGCGTTGTTTATAAACTTTATCTCAACGACGGCCGCGTTCTTGAACTTGATAACCCTACCAACTACCCCGACCCGGCAATAATCGATTCCACCGAGGAACCTTACGTCCGCGCTTCCATCTTCACCCCCACCCAGTATATCGGAAGCATTATGGAACTTTGCCAGGAACGCCGCGGAATTTATAAAGATACCAAATATCTTGAAGCGGACAGATGCGAAGTTCATTACGAACTCCCTCTCGGCGAGATCATTTACGACTTCTTCGATGCTCTTAAAAGCCGCACCAGAGGTTATGCTTCCTTTGACTATGAACCTTGCGGTTACCGCGCAAGCAAACTTATAAAACTCGACATCCTTCTTAACGGCGACCCGGTCGACGCCCTTTCCATGATCGTTTTTGCGGATAACGCTTATCCCAGAGCGAGAAAAATTGTTGAAAGACTCCGCGACAACATCGCGCGCCAGCTCTTTGAAGTTCCCGTTCAGGCGGCAATCGGCGGAAAAATCATCGCCCGCGAAACAATCAAAGCTCTCCGCAAGGACGTTCTTGCAAAATGTTACGGCGGCGATATTTCCCGTAAGAAAAAACTTCTTGAAAAACAGAAGGAAGGTAAAAAGAAGATGCGCCGCATAGGTTCCGTCGAACTTCCGAAAGAAGCATTCATGGCGGTTCTCAAACTGGACGATGATTAATCAATCTTTCCACGCCGCGAAGGCAAATTAAACCCTTTTAATAATTATTTTATAAATAAAAAAGGTTTTTTGCGAAATTCGGCGTATATAGTATATGTAAGACAAATTTTCGAAAAAGGAGGCGGCAGAAAATGAATATCCGCGAAATGACGGAACAGCTTGAACGCGAAACACTTTCGCCGATGGCGACCCTTTCTTCCGAAACAAAAGGAAGGCTCTTTCCTCTTGAATCCGACGGCATCCGCACGGATTTTCAGCGGGACAGGGACAGAATCATCCATTGCAAGGCTTTTCGCCGTCTTATGCATAAAACCCAGGTTTTTTTAAGCCCGGAAGGCGACCATTACAGAACCCGCCTTACCCATACTCTTGAGGTTGCGCAGATTGCAAGAACAATTGCCGTTGCGCTCCGCCTTAACGAAAACCTTACCGAAGCGATTGCCCTTGGACATGACCTTGGCCACACTCCTTTCGGTCACGCAGGAGAAAGAGCCCTTAACGAAGTTGCTCCCGGCGGTTTCCGCCATTATGAACAGAGCCTTCGTGTTGTGGATGCTCTTGAACGTGACGGAAACGGACTTAATCTTACTTACGAAGTAAGGGACGGAATCGTTTGCCACACCAGAGGAAAAGAAGCGGACACCCCCGAAGGAAGAATCGTAAAGCTTGCGGACTATTTCGCTTATGCTCATCACGATTTTGAGGATGCCGTCCGCGCAGGAGTTCTTACCGAAGCGGCAATTCCCGCCGAAGTCAAAGAGATCCTCGGCGTCGGCGCAACGCCCCGCCTTACAAAGATGATAACCTCCGTTATCGAAAATTCAAAAGAAGATATCTGCATGGCGCCGGAAGTTGCCGCCGCAAGCAAGCTTCTTAAAGAATTCATGTTTGAAAACGTTTACACCAATCCCATTGCAAAATCCCAGGAAAGCAAGGCCGAAGCGCTTGTTAAAGCTCTTTATGAGTTTTTCCTTGAAAACGCAAACGCCCTTCCCGCAGAATATCAGTCAATTGCCATGCGCGACGGACTTGACCGCGCAGTTTGCGATTACATCAGCGGCATGAGCGACCGTTACGCGATCAAACTTTACAACGATTTCTTTGTTCCCAAAGGCTGGAGCAAAGAATGATTCTTACCTCTCCTTTGAGGGGAGGTGGCTTCGCCACAAGGCGAAGACGAAAGGGTGTTTTTATGCTTCCAAGAAACAAAGAATTGGTTGATTTTGCAAAAACTCTCCGTAAAAACATGACTTTTGAAGAGAAAACACTCTGGTATAAATTTCTTTCATCTTATTTTATCCGTTTTTACAGACAGAAAATAATCGGAAATTATATTGCGGATTTTTATTGTGACAAAGCAAAACTTGTCATCGAAATAGACGGCGCACAGCATTTTGAGCATGAAGCAAAGGAATATGACCTTGAGCGCACAAAATATTTTGAATCGCTCGGAATTTCCGTTATCCGTTTTTTGAACCGCGATATAAACTCTGATTTTGAAAACACATGCAAATATATTGATAAAATCGTTAAATCTAAAATCTGATGATACACCCTTCAGTCATGGCTGAGCCATGACAGCTCCCCTCAAGGGGAGCTATTATCACGAAAGGAGGCAGGCCCTTTGATTCCGCAAAGTTTTATTGAGGAACTTAAAATAAACTGTGATATAGAATCCGTTATTTCAAGCTATGTTCAGCTTCGGAAACGCGGAAGGATTTCAACCGGGCTTTGCCCCTTCCATTCGGAAAAAACCGGTTCCTTCACCGTTTATCCGGAAAGCCAGTCGTTCTATTGCTTCGGCTGCGGCGCCGGCGGCGACGTTATCGGGTTTATCCGAAGAATTGAAAATCTTGAATACGTCGAAGCGATCAAATTCCTTGCACAGCGGGCCGGAATGAACGTTCCGGAGGACGCGGCGGAGGATAAGACAGCGCTTCTTAAAACAAAAATCCTTGAAATGAACCGCGAGGCCGCAAGATTTTATTTTTCCGAACTTACGAAGCCAAACGGCAAGGCCGCCCTTGATTATCTTTTAGGGCGCGGACTTGAACCGAAGACCATAAAACATTTCGGGCTCGGCTATGCGCCGAACGACTGGACAAGGCTCACCGACCTTCTTGCGTCAAAAGGTTTCCGATACGAAGATATGGTTGCGGCCCAGCTTTCCCGCAAAAGCGAAAAAAGCGGAAGATATTACGACGTTTTCCGCGACAGGGTCATGTTCCCCATTATCGATTTAAGGGGAAACGTAATCGGCTTCGGCGGAAGAAAAATGAGCGGCGACGGCCCGAAATATTACAACTCGCCGGATACTCCGGTTTTCAAAAAAACGAAAAACCTTTTTGCCCTTAACTTTGCAAAAAAGCAAAAGCTTGAACGGCTTATCCTTTGCGAAGGATATATGGACGTTATCGCAATGCACCAGGCAGGATTCACCGAAGCGGTTGCTTCACTTGGAACTTCGCTTACTTCCGACCAATGCAGGCTTGCTTCCTCTTACGTTGACGAAGCGGTTCTTGCATATGACTCCGACGAAGCAGGACAGAAGGCAACCAAAAGAGCCATCGGACTTCTCGACGAAGTCGGAATCCGTTCGAAAGTGCTTACCATTCAGGACGCAAAGGACCCGGACGAATATATCAAAAAATTCGGCGGAGCAAGATTCAAACGGCTTATTGAACAGAGCGCAGGCTCGGTTGAATATGAACTTTCAAAAATCGGCGCGAAATATGACACCGAAACTCCAGAAGGAAAAATTTCCGCCCTCAAAGATGCTGTCGGTCTTCTTGCGGATATGAAAAATCCGCTTGAACGGGAAGTCTGGGCGGCAAAGCTTGCAAGAGATTACGGCACCACAAAAGAAGGAATTCTTACTCAGGTGCAGACGAAGATCAAACGCAGGGCAAGGGCCGAAGGCAACCGGGCAGTTATTTCACAGAACGCCCAAACCACAACTTTCGGCGGAGCTGTTCCGGAAAAACTCAAAAATCCGGCTTCGGCCGCCGCGGAAGAAAGGCTTCTCGGTGCAATAATGCGGCATCCGGAAACTTTGAGCACCTTGAGCACGAATATTTCTCCGGAGGATTTTGTCTGTGAGCTTTACGGAAACTTTTACCAAAAGCTTCTCGGCACTCTGAGCACCGGAACTGAAATATCCCTTTCGCTTTTCGGCGAGGATTTCACTCTTGAGCAGCAGGGCATTATTGCAAAGCTTGCCCACCTTGCAAGGGAGCACCAATATTCCGCCGAAGACGCCTCCGAAGCGGCAAAGACAATTCTTCGCCTTAAAGAAAAGAAAACCGACAAGGAAATCGGCGAACTTTCCGGCGCAGAACTTGCCGCCTATATCGAAAAAATGAGAAAAGCGAAAAAATAAGCGCCCCTGGAAGGGGAGCTGTCACCGAAGGTGACTGAGGGGGTTATAATAAAACCCTTCCGTCTTTTTTGCGGTAAACCGCAAAAAATCCACCTCCCCTGTTAGGGGAGGCAAAAAATTGTACCCACACCATAACATATATTTTTCAGGGGGAATTTAAAATGGCAGAAAAGAAAACTTCTCTTTCCGAACTTATTGAAAACGGAAAAGCAAAAGGCAAACTCACCACAAAAGAAATCACCGATTTTATCGAAGAGATGGATTTTGAGGTTGAGCAGGTTGACAAGCTCTACGATATCCTCGAGAGCAACAACATCGAAATCATCGAAGATTTTTCCGCAGCAGCAGATCTTGATTTCGACCTTTCCGATATTGAAGGCGACAACATTGACGAGGACGGCACCATTATCGAAGGCATCAACATTGATGACCCGGTAAAAGTTTATCTTAAAGAAATCGGCCGTGTTCCGCTTCTTACTCCGGACGAGGAAATTGAACTTGCGGAAAAAATGAACTCCGAAGACGTTGTTATCAGAACCAACGCAAGAAAACGTCTTTCCGAAGCAAACCTCCGTCTTGTTGTTTCCATTGCAAAACGCTATGTCGGACGCGGAATGCAGTTCCTTGACCTTATCCAGGAAGGCAACCTCGGCCTTATCAAAGCTGTTGAAAAATTCGACCACACCAAAGGCTTCAAATTCTCCACCTATGCAACATGGTGGATCCGCCAGGCAATCACCAGAGCTATTGCCGACCAGGCAAGAACCATCCGTATTCCGGTTCACATGGTCGAAACCATCAACAAAGTAAAAAAGGTAAGTTCCCAGCTTCTTCACCAGAACGGCCACGAACCCACCGCGGAAGAAATTGCCATCGAACTCGATATGCCCGTTGACAAAGTCCGCGAAATAATGAGAGTTGCACAGGAACCCGTTTCCCTTGAAACTCCTATCGGTGAGGAAGAAGACAGCCATCTTGGCGACTTCATTCCCGACGACGACGCACCGGCACCGGCAGACGCAGCTTCCCATACTCTTCTTAAAGAACAGCTTGCAGACGTTCTCAAAACCCTTACCCCCAGAGAAGAAAAAGTTCTTCGCCTTCGTTTCGGTCTTGATGACGGACGCCCCAGAACCCTTGAAGAAGTCGGTAAGGAATTCAACGTAACCCGTGAACGTATCCGCCAGATTGAAGCAAAAGCTCTCCGCAAGCTCCGTCATCCCAGCAGAAGCAAAAAGCTCAAAGATTTCATCGACTAAGAATTACGACATGAAATCTTCAAGAAGGGATTCCAGTTCCTTTTCCGAGGAAACGGGGATTCCTTCCCGAAGTCTTTCCCGGTCTTCCGGAGGAAGATTTCTTATAAAAAAATCGTAAACGGTGTCGGGATATTGGCTTTTGCCGACAAAAAGCGCAAGCTTTTCTTCGAAAACCCCGAGGAACATTTTTTCCGCTTCCTCTTCGGAAACGGAAATTCCGGTTTCGGCCGGAAGATTTTCCTCTTTCGGGGAAAAATGATTTTCGAGGGCGAAAAAACCGGTTATAACCGTTCCGGTTATCAGAAGCGCGGCCATTGCTGCGGCAAAAGTATGTTCCATTTTATCAAAACCCCTTTCCGGATCGTTCCGATTTGTATTTTTAACAAGTTGTTCACCAAATAATCATCCGGCGAGGTATAATATGTAATACAGGCTTTTCCTTTGAAGAAAAGCTGTTCTCCCTTTTTTCAAAGGGAGATAATCCACCTTTTAAAAGGAGGACAGATCAATGCGTTCTAAAAACAAAGGTGAAGCTCCGCTTTGGCTTAAAATCGTCAGAGGTTTCTTCCGTTTTCTCGGAAGGGCTTTTGTAACGGTCCTCTCTGTTTTCATTATAAGCGGATGCATCATCGGATGTGTATTGGCAACAGTTATTCTCGGAATGGTCGATGACGCGGAAGTTGTTGACCTTGACCAGCTTGAACTGAGCTATACCACAATTATTTACACAAAAGACCCGGAAACCGGAGTTTATGTTGAAGACACCAAACTTTACGGCGAAAACGGAAAGCTTATCTGGGCGGATTATGACCAGTTCCCGGATTATCTTATCGATACCGTTGTTGCGGCGGAGGATAAGCGTTTCTGGCACCACCAGGGAGTTGACTTTGCCCGAACCATTCAGGCAACCACCGACTTCCTTACCGGTTCCGACAGCGGCGGCGGTTCCACCATCACCCAGCAGCTTATCAAAAACGTCACCGGCGCAAACGAAGTCCGAATCGACCGTAAGGTAAAAGAAATCTTCAACGCTCTTGCTCTTGAAAAGAAATATTCCAAACAGCAGATCCTTGAAGCATATCTCAACGTAATCGCTCTCGGTTACAACACCCGCGGCGTTCAGGCGGCGGCGAATATGTATTACGACAAGGATATTTCCGAACTTACAATCGAAGAATGCGCCGGACTTATTTCCATCACCAACAACCCGAGTATTTACGAACCTTTCGGTCACCCGGAAAACAACAAGGAACGCCGCAGATATATCTACGGCGAAATGATGGAAATGGGTTACATCGACAGAACGGAATATGATTCCCTTTGCGAATCGGATATCGTGACTTCCAAAGGACAGGTCACCGGAAAAGCTTCCGGCAAATATACTTCCTGGTTTATCGATTATGTAATCGACGACGTTATCGATGACCTTATGGACGAATACGGTTGGGATAAAAAAACGGCGCAGTATAACCTTTATAACAACGGTTACAGAATCTACGCCACCGTTGACAACCGCATCCAGAAAATAGTCGAGGATTATTACGAAAATCCGGAAGGCTTCCCGAAAGTCCGCAACTCCGAACAGCCGGATTCCGCCTTTGTTGTTCTTAACTATCAGGGCGAAGTTGTTGCAATTGTCGGCGGAAAAGGCGAAAAAACCGGTTCCCGACTTTTCAACATTGCCGCACACGGAAAAAGACATATCGGTTCAACAATAAAACCGATTTCTTCCTATGCACTTGCAATTGAAAACGACCTTATAACTTTCTCTTCCGTAATTACGGACGAACCGATTTATAAGGCGGGCGAAACCATCGGAAGCACAACCTTCAAGGCAGACTGGCCTATCAACTATTTTGAAGGATATCTGGGTGACGTTACCGTCCGAACCGCTGTTGCGCGTTCCATCAACACGATTCCGGTAAAACTCGTAACTTTTATGACTCCGAGAACCGTTTTCGATTTCCTTACCCAGAAGCTTCATATCACAACTCTTGTTGATACCGGCGCAAACAACGACGTTGCTGTTGCGCCGATGGCTCTCGGTTCCTTCACGAAAGGTGTTCCGCCCATTGAACTTGCGGGCGCATACCAGATGATCGGAAACGGCGGACTTTATATCGAGCCCCATTCCTATACAAAGGTTCTTGACAGCGAAGGCGCGGTCATCCTTACCGCAAACACCGCACCGGAACGCGTTATTTCCGCGGAAACTTCCATGATTCTCAACAAGCTTTGTCAGGAAGTTGTTTACGGCGCAAACGGCACCGCAAACCCCACCGCCCAGATTCCCGGTTACACCGTTGCAGGCAAAACCGGTTCCGCATCCGACAACACCGACCTTTGGTTCGTCGGAATGACCCCCCAGTATCTCGGCGTCTGCTGGCTTGGTTTTAAAGAAACAATGACCGCAATTAATTACAGCCAGTACCCGACCCCCATTATCTGGCAGGCGATTATGAAACAGGTTATGGCAACCGAAGACCCGAACGTTAAATTCCCGGAAAGCTCGAACGTTGTTTCCGCGACCTATTGCCTTGCTTCCGGCGATCTTGCAGGTCCTTCCTGCGCGGAAACCGGAACAGGTTGGTACAAAAAGACCAATCTTCCCGGAAACTGCACAAAATGTTACGGTTTTTCTTCCGGAATCCAGGATATTTACGGCGATAATGGCCAGGGTTCCAGTGGATTCAGAGATATAGTTGGATAACAAAAAGCACCCGCAAGGGTGCTTTTTTTATTTCAGCCTTCCCTTTGTGGAAGGTGTCAGCCGTAGGCTGACGGATGAGGGGCAAACCTTGTCCCACTAAAAAACGGGCGGAAGATATCCGCCCCTACGGGTTAGCAATTACCGATTAAATTTAACCGAATAGGATTACAACCCCATTTCTTTTAAAAAAAGAAACCGGGTTGCGCCTGAAAGAAAAATCTAACCCCGGCAGTTTGCTCCCGCAAACGCTCTCCCCTTATCAAAGGGGACAAAGCGCACCACCGGAATAACGGAGATTCCGAATTACGACCGTCGCCGCTCGGGGTCGGCAACGGTTTTCAATATTGTTTTTCGCTCGGCTATATTGTTTTCATGTTTCACGGTAGGGAACGGTCCTGACCGTTCCGCAAAGCCTTCCCTTGGGAGGAAGGTGGATTTTCTGCGGTTTACCGCAGAAAAGGCGGATGAGGGGGCTTTTTAATACAACCCCATTTCTTTTGGAAAAAGAAACCGGGTTGTGCCTGAAAGAAAAATCTAACCCCTGCAGTTTGCTCCCGCAAACGCTGTCCCCTTATCAAAGGGGACAAAACGCACTACCGAAATAACGGAGCTTTCTAATCCCGACCGTCGCCGCTCGGGGTCGGCAACGGTTTTCAATATTGTTTTTCGCTCGGCTATATTGTTTTCATGTTTCACGGTAGGGAACGGCCTTGACCGTTCCGAAAAGAGAAACGGATTGTAACGCTTTCCTTCGGTATGCTCGCAATGACAGAACCATGTCATTCTGAGCGCAGCGAAGAATCCGTATTCTTTTAAATATTTCCGGATGGCAAACAGATTCCTTCGGTGCGTTTTCAGTCTGTTATTTTTTCTTTTAATATGGTATTATAATTATATATATCCAAAAACGAAAGGCGGCGTTGATTTTGCTTCGTTTTATAGTCGGAACCAACGAGGAAGCAAGGCGAAAACTTCTTTACGAACATATTGCGGAAGAAAAATCCGCTTTTCTTATTGTTCCGGAACAGTTTTCTTTTGAAAGCGAAAAATTCCTTGATGAATTTCTTGGAACGGAAAAATCGAATAACGTCGAGGTTCTAAGCTTTTCGCGCCTTTGCAACAGCATTTTCCGCCGTTTCGGAGGAATTGCCGGGGAATATACCGACGATACCGCAAAACTTCTTTTAATGGGTGCGGCGCTTTCTTCCGTTCAGGATGAACTTCGCTATTACCGGAAAAATATCCAGGGCGCGCCTTTTATCGAAAAGCTTGTTGCGGAAGATACCGAATTTAAGAACGCCGGAATTTCCCCTTCGGAACTTTCCGCAATTGCGGAAAAAGGCGGTTCTCTCGGCGAAAAGGCGGCGGATCTTTCCCTTGTTTTCGAAGTTTTCAACGGAATGCTTGAAAAAAGTTACATCGATCCCCTTACCGATATAAAACGTGCCTGCGAAATTCTTTCCGAAAACGATTTCTTCGGCGAAAAAGCGGTTTTTATCGATAACTTCACCGGTTTTACCGGAAGCGAATATAAAATGCTCCGGATAATCCTTGAACAGGCGCCCGTTGTTGAAATAAGCCTTTGCTGTGATTCGATTTACGACCGTACCGGAGGTACAGGACTTTTTTCAAAAACCCAGCGCACCGCCGGAAGACTTGAAAAAATCGCAAAAGACGCCGGCGCAGTTATAAAAACTCCGGTTTTTGCGGAAAGCGAAGATGATTCAAGACCTGAAGGAATAATCGACCTTGAAGAAAACTTTCTTCAAGCTTCCTCACCGAAAGGAAGCAACCTCGGCGAAGTCCGCATCATAAATGCAATCGATCCTTATGACGAATCAAATTACGTTGCGGTAATGGCAAGAAGCCTTGCGGAAAACCATGGATTCCGCTGGCGGGATATGGCGGTTATTGCAAGAGATTTATCGCCTTATGAACATGCTCTTCCCGCGGCTTTCAAACGGGCGGGAATTCCCCTTTATATGGACAAAGCGGCGGAACTTTCCGCGCATCCCCTTTCCGCATTCATTTCCGCGGCTCTTTCCGCCGTAAGAGGAAATTTTGCGGCTGCGGATATTCTCCGGCTTTTAAAAACCGGAATACTTCCGATTCCGGCGGAAGATGCTGCGGAATTTGAAAACTACTGTTTTGTCTGGAACATCCGCGGCGGACTTTTTCTTGAACCTTTCACCGGAAGCCCCGAAGGTTTCCGTGAAATCCGCCCGGAAGACGAAGAAAAACTTATTAAACTTAACGAAATCCGCGAAAAAATCATAGCTCCTCTTGAAAAACTCCGCAAAAGGATTTCCGGAGCAAACGGAAAGGAATTTTCCGAAGCATTTTATGATTTTCTTTGCGAATGCGAAGTCACCGAAGGCCTTCGCAGGCTTTATGACGAACTTTCCGAAGCGGGCGAAACCGCGGCGGCGGAAAATCTTGATGCTTTCTGGAATTTCACCGTTTCCGCCCTTGATAAATTCAGTTCCGCTCTCGGCGAAACAAAACTTGAAAAAGAAACTATGGGCAGGCTTTTTGAACTTGTTATAAGCGAAGCAAAAATCGGCGTTCTGCCCCATACTCTTGATTGCGTTTCCGCCGGAACCGCGGACAGAATCCGCCCTTCGGATATCAAGGCGGTTTTCATAATCGGACTTTGCGACGGAATTTTCCCCGCGCCGCCGAAAAACGGTTCTCTTTTCACAAACGAGGAACGAAAAATTCTTGCGGACGAAGGAATTGACCTTGGGGAAGGCGAAAACGACGACGTTCTTTCCGAAAGAATGTATGCTTACACCGCCTTTACAAGCGCTTCCGAAAAGGTTTTTGCTTCCTTCCCGAAATACGATATCTCTTCCGCGGAACAGAGCCCTTCCGTGCTCATAAGCCGCCTTAAAGAGGCTCTTAATTCCGTGCCGGAGGAATCCACTTCCGAAATGCGTGAGGATTTCTGGCTTTGCAGCGAGAGTTTTGCTTTTGAACATCTTTCTTCCTTCGGAAAAGATTCAACCGGTTCTTCCGAAGCGCTTCGGAAATACTTTGAGAAAAAGGAAGTCTGGAACGAACGTGCTCAAAAGCTCGGAACGGCGGTTGAAGCGGAAAACTTTGTGCTCAGCGACCCCGAAAACGCCGAAAAGCTTTACGGAAAAAACTTCCGTTTTTCCCCGACAAAGCTTGATACTTTCGGTCAATGCCCTTTTTCATACTTTATAAAATCCGGACTTTTGCTCAAAGAACGGCAGAAAGCGGAACTTTCTCCCCTTTCCGCCGGAACTCTTATCCACCATGTGCTCCAGGTGCTCATTCCGAAGATAGGCGCAAAGGGAATCTATGCTCTTGACGACGAACAGCTTCGGAAAGAGGTTGATTCGGTGCTCAAAGACTATCTTGACGAAGTTATGGGCAGCGAAAAAGGAAAAACCGCCCGTTTTATGTATCTTTTCCGCAGAACGGCGGGTTTTATTACAAGACTTTTGCGAAGACTCGGAGAAGAATTCTTCGCTTCCGAATTCGTTCCCTATGCTTTTGAGGAACCTCTCGGCGGCGACAGAATCGGTTATTATTCTCTTGAAACCCCGGACGGAAAGAAAATTTCCATTGAGGGAACGATCGACCGCGTTGACGTGCTCGACCGCAACGGCGAACGTTACGTAAGGGTCGTTGACTATAAAACCGGTTCGAAAGATTTTGCCCTTTGCGACGTTTATTACGGAATAAATATCCAGATGCTGGTCTATCTTTTCTCGATTCAGCAGGAAGGCAAGGGGGAACTTTCGAAAACGATCCCTTCCGGCGTTCTTTATATGCCGGCGAAAAACTCCGTGCTCAAAAAGGAAAGAGAAGACAGCCCCGAAGAGGTTTTGGCCGCCGGAAGGAAGGCTTTCCGTATGAACGGACTTCTTCTTGACGATCCCGCTGTGCTCAGCGCGATGGAACCGGGTCTTTCCGGCTTTTATATCCCGGTAAAGCAGGGCAAAAACGGCGTTACGGGTTCTGTCGCAAGCCTTGCGGAATTCGGAATAATCAAAAAACATATAGATTCGCTGCTCATAGGAATTGCGAAGGAACTTTCCGAAGGAAAAATCGCCGCTCTTCCCTACCGAAAAAACAGCGCGACCCCTTGCGATTTCTGCCGTTACAAAGGAATTTGCCGCAGGGACGGAAACGCGCCTTTTGTTGAGCACGAATCTTTCCGCGACAATGAATTTTTCAGCAAAGTGGAAGGCGGTGAGGACGATGTCTGAAAGAATATGGAACAGCGACCAGCTTTCCGCAATAACGTCTTTCGGCGGAAACATCCTTGTTTCCGCTGCCGCAGGAAGCGGAAAAACCGCCGTTCTTGTTGAAAGGGTAATCCGTATGCTCACCGACGAACAGAACCCGGTGGACGCGGACAGACTTCTTATAGTAACCTTCACAAGGCTTGCCGCGGCAGAGATGAGAACAAGAATAAACAAGGAACTTTCCCGTCTTTCTTCCGAAAACCCGAAGGATTCCCGTCTTTCGCGCCAGCTTCTTTTAATGGAGCGTGCTCATATCGGGACCATACATTCCTTCTGTTCGGAAGTTGTAAGGGAAAACACAAGCGTTCTCGGATTAATGCCCGATCCTTCAATTGCCGACGAGGACGAGGCGGCCGATCTTTCCTTCGAGGCGCTTGAAGAAACCATTGAAAAATTCTATTCCGAAGGAAGTGAAACCTTCGCCCGCCTTTCGGAAACTCTTGGCGGAGGAAGAAACGATTCCGGCCTTTCGGAAGCTGTTATCACCCTTCACCGTTTTATAACCGCCCTTCCCCATTATGAGGACTGGCTTCTTGAAAAAGCGAAGATGTACGACGCCGAAATTCCCGTTGAGAAAACTCCCTGGGCAAAAATTCTTTTTGAATATGCCCGCTCGGTACTTTCCCATCATCTTTCAAAAGCGGAATATATGGCAAAGGAATGCGACGAACAGCTCTGTGAAAAATATGCCACAATGTTCCGGGACGATATTTTTGTTCTTGAAAGGCTTATTGCCTGCTGTGACGAAAAAAACTGGGATTCCTTCGGACATCTTCTTGCCGTTCCGGGTTTTTCGAAAAAACCGACAGTCAAGGATGCGGACGAAATGCTTAAAGCTTCGGTAAAAGCGGTCCGGGACGAATATTGCGGTTCCACCGGAATTATCCAGAAGGTTCTTGCAAAGGAATTTTCCGCTTCCTCCGAAGAATTCCGGGAAGATATTTCCGCTCTCCGGGAATATTTCGACTGTCTTTCAAAGGTAACTCTTGAATATGACAAAAAATTCCGGGAACTCAAAGCGGAAAAGCGGCTTATCGATTATACCGATCTTGAACAGTTCACTCTTTCCGTGCTTACCGAAAAAAACGAAGAAGGAGAATATGTTCCGTCCGAAACGGCGAAGGATATTTCTTCCCGTTTTGACTATATCCTTATCGACGAATGTCAGGATATCAACAAAGTTCAGGATACGATTTTCCGGATGATTTCAAAAGGCGGCAACCTTTTCTTCGTCGGTGACGTAAAGCAGAGCATCTACCGTTTCCGCCAGGCAATGCCGGAACTTTTCCTTAAAAAACGAAAGGAATGGCCGGTTCTTGACGAAGGCAAAAACTTCCCGGCGACAATAATACTCGGCAGAAACTACCGAAGCAGAAAAAACATTGCCGGCGCGGTAAACTGTCTTTTCCGCCAGATTATGTCCGCCGAAGGCGCGGAAATTGAATATGACGAATCGGAAATGCTTATTCCGGAAGCGGTTTTTCCGGAAAGCGATGCTGTCCGGAACGAATTTTTGCTTATTGAAGGCGGCGACGACACAACAAAAGCGGAAGCAAAAGCCGTTGCCGAAAGAATTTACAATATGGTGCAGCGGGGCGAAATGATTTCTGAAAAAGGAGAACTACGCCCGGTCCGATATTCCGATATCTGCATTCTTTTCCGCGCTGTAAAAGGAAAAGCGGAAGTTTTTCTTTCGGAACTTCGCAAACGCGGAATAAACTGCCGGAGCGAAAACGACAAAGGATTCCTTTTCCGTCCGGAAGTTGCGGCGGTTCTTGACGTTCTTAAAGCCGTTGATAATCCGCTTCTTGATATTCCTCTTGCGGGCGCGATGCTTTCGGAGATGTTCCTTTTCAGCCCGGACGAACTTGCAGAGATCCGCGCGGAAAGCAGAAAGCTTCCCCTTTATTCTTCCGTAAAGCTTGCGGCGGAAAACGGAAACGAAAAAGCGAAAAACTTTATCGGAACTCTTGATTCCCTCCGGAAAGCGGCGGCTTATGAACGGAGCGATTCGGTGATCGAAAGGCTTTACGATATGACCGCGTTTCCACAGGTTATGCGAAGCACCCCGGAAGGCGAACTTAAACTTGCGAACCTCCGCCTTCTTATAAAATATGCTTCCGACAGAGAAAAAGCGGGCGCCCACGGACTTTCCGCATTTATCCGGTTTATAAACCGTCTTGAAGAAAGGGAAAGCGACCTTAAACCCGCCGGTTCCACCGGAAACGGCGGAAACTGCGTAAGGATAATGTCCGTACACGGTTCAAAAGGTCTTGAATTCCCGGTCGTTTTCCTTTGCGGAACGGGAAAACAGTTCCGCAACGAACGGAGCGACGCTCCCCTTCTCCATCCGGGACTCGGTTTTGCATGCCCGGCAAGGGACGAAATCACCGGCGCAAGATACACGACAATTCCCCAGTTTGCGCTCAAACACGAACTCCAGAAATATAATCTTGCGGAAGAGATGAGGATTCTTTACGTTGCCCTTACAAGACCGAAAGAAAACCTTATCATAACCTGCTGTAAAAAGGATTGCGAAAAATATCTCGGTTCCATTGCAGCGGATTCCAGAACGGGAGAAAGAATCGACCCCTTCACCGTTTCTTCCGCAAAATGCGAAGCGGATTGGATTCTTGCGGCGCTTTTGCGCCACCCGGACGCAAAGGATTTCCGTCTTCTTGCAAATCTTGAGGAAAAATTTGTTCTTCCGGACGAAACAAGATGGCATTTCCGTTTCCTCGGTGAAACAAAAGACGAAAAGACCGTTTCTGAAGAAAAAGCGGAAACCGCATCTGTTGACGAGGAACTTTACAGAATCCTTATAGAAAGGGAAAAATGGAAATATCCTTTTTCCGCTTCGGAAAAAATTCCCGCAAAAGCAGGGGTTTCCTCCCTCACCCATCAGGAAATGCATAAGAAAATGCTTTTTTCCGCAAAACCGCAAAGCGGAAATCTTTCCGGCGCAGACAGAGGAACCGCTCTTCATACGTTTATGCAGTTCTGCGATTTTGAAGCGGCAAAAGCCGACCCGAAAGCGGAAATTGCAAGGCTTCTTGAAAAACGCTTTATAACCGCAAAACAGGCGGAAGTTATTGACCCGAAAAAAATTTCCACTTTCTTTGAAAGCGAACTTTACCGAAGAATCGAAAAATCTCCGAAGGTACTTCGGGAATTCCGGTTCATCCGCGGAATTTCCGCCGCAAAACTCGGTTATGAAGGCGCTTCCGAAGAGGATAAAATCACCGTCCAGGGCGTTGCGGACTGCGTTTTTGAAGAGAACGGAAAATTCGTCGTTGTTGACTACAAAACCGACTTTGTGGAGGATATCGAGGAACTCCGTGAAAGATATTCCGGCCAGCTCAATATGTACCGGGAACTTCTTTCCGAAACTCTCGGAAAGGAAGTTTCCTTTGCGATAATCTGGTCCTTCCGTTTCGGAAAGGAACTTGAAGTTTAATAAAACCCATCGAAAACGGGCGGATATTATCCGCCCGCTTTTTAGTGGGACAGGGTTTTCCCCTCATCCGTCACGCCTTTGGCGTGCCACCTTCCCCCAGGGGAAGGCTGACCCTCCGGGAAGGCTGACCCTCCGGGAATATTCCGAATGCAAAACACATATAATCCGATGTTCAGAAAAATCGGCTTTGGGGTTGAGGAATTTATGAAAAGAAAATCCGGACAAAACTTTCCTTTTGAAAAGCTTCGGGAAGCCGCGGTTTTTTTCGTGCGGACTTTTCTTGGGGTTTTCTGCTGCTTCCTCGGAATTTATATAACCGTGAACCTTGCGAAAAACGGAGCAGATGTTTTTTATTACGCAATGGCTTTTGCATCCCCGGGAACGGCGATCGAAGTTCTTCAAAAACCCGCTTCTTCCGAAGCGGAACCTGTTTTTCCGGAAGAGGAATCGTCTTCGGTTTTGGAAACGGAAATTCCGGAGAAGGAAGTTTTTCTTCCCGATTTTCCGGAAATTATTCCGGAGATTCCGGAAAAACGCCGCGGAAAAATTACCGAAACAAAATATTCCGCCGCCGAAGGCGGAATTTATATTGCCTTCGGAAACGCAATTATAAAAAACTGCACTTCTAAAAGCGCGGAGAAAATAAAATCCGAACTTAAAACTCCGCATAGTCTTTCTCTTTCAAAAAACGGAAATCTCCAGGTTCTTATTTACCACACCCATGCAACGGAAAGTTTTGAACCTTCGGACAGAGGGTATTTTGATACCGATGGAAGCTGGCGCAGCACCGACCCGGACAGAAATATGATTTCCGTCGGGGATGCCCTGACTTCTGTTTTGGCCGAAAACGGAATCGGAGTTATTCACGACGGGACGATGCATGACGACCCCAGTTACAACGGTTCCTACCAGAGAAGCGCCGTTACTATAAAAAAACATCTTTCGGAAAACCCGGAAATAAAAATCTGCCTTGATATCCACCGGGACGCCATTGAACCTTCGGAAAAGGAAATCATCAAACCGACCGCCGTTGTTAACGGCAAAAAAGCGGCGCAGATAATGATAATCGCCGGATGTGACAACGGGAAGATGAATATGCCGGGTTATTGGGAAAATCTCCGTTTTGCCGCCGCCCTTGCGGATAAACTCGAGGAACTTTATCCCGGAATTTGCAGACCCATTCTTTTCGATTACCGAAAATACAACATGGATCTTTCGCCGGGTCTGCTTCTTATCGAAATCGGAGCAAGCGGAAATACTCTTGAAGAGGCAAAATATTCCGCACAGCTTTTGGGAAACGCAATTACGGAAATGTTTACTGAATAAAAACAGAAAAAACGCCCAGACTTTTTTACAAAAAGGGGGGCGTTTTTTTGCGCGATTTCAAAAGAGCATTCGGAATTTGTCTTTCGGTTATTTTACTTTTTTTCGTTCTTGTTTTTGCTTTTGAAATGACGAACAGGGTCATTGAAAAAAGCGGTTTTTCCTCCGGGGAGATTTTTGATTTCCGCTTTGAGAAAGAAGTTTTTTCCGGAGAAATTTTAGGGCGGAAGTTTTCCGCGGATTTTTCCTCCGTTTCTGAATTTTTGCCGCGGCTTCGGTTTTTGCGGTTTTTGCTTCCGCCGTTTATAAGGTTTGGGGCGGTTCTTTTTGAAATAATTGTTTAAGAAAACGGAAGAATCATTCGGTTTTGCGGAAAAGTTCCCTTATTCCTATTACAAGCAAAAAAACCGCAAAAAGCGCCCGAAGAAGGTCTTTTTCAATACAATTTGCAATATATGACCCGAATAATACTCCGGGTATTCCGCAAAAGGCGGCAAAAAGGGCGGTTTTCCAATTTACAAAACCGTTTTTTATATGGATAAAAAGCGAAACGGCGGCAACCGGAAGAAAGAAAACAAGGTTTATCCCCTGGGCGGAAAGCTGGTCTGTTTCTTTGAAAACCGTAAGGCAAAGAAGAAGGATCCCTCCGCCGCCGACACCAAGACCGCCCGCAAACCCGGCAAGAAAACCAATCAGGAAATCCATTTTTCAAAAATCCCCCAAAGCATTCTTGCGGCGGAAAATGTGACGAATCCTCCGAATATTTTCCGAAGAAGATCCGGATTCATTTTCCGGAAAACAAGGGCGGCGGAAATTCCGCCGAGAATTCCTCCGGGAATATATGCCGCCGCATCCGAAAAAGAAATGCGTCCTTCGGAAAAATAAATTCCGGCGGAAAGCGCCGAAAGAAAAAACATCAGCAAAAGCGCAGTTGCCTGGGATTCCTTTTGTTCCATTCCGCTTTTTTTAAGAAGCGATACGGCGATTATTCCTCCTCCGGAACCGAAAAGCCCGTTCAGAATTCCGGAGAAAAAGCCGGTTTTTGCCGCCGCTTTTTTATTCAAATCAAAACACCGCCTTTTTTCGTTTTTCGGGAATATTTTTTCCGCTTTTCCGAACAATAAACAAAAAATCAAAAAGGAGTTTTTTGAAAAATGTCCCTTTCATCAGACGAATATAAAAAAATGGGCGAAAAAGCTGTTCCGAAGACGAAATGTTTACGGAATATGACCGGAGCATTCCTTATCGGCGGAACAATTTGCGTTTTGGGGGAATTTTTGCTCAATTTTTACCTTGATATGGGGTTGAGCACGCCCGCCGCTTCGACTGCGTGCTCAATCACTCTTATCGGTGTTTCCGCGGTGCTCACCGGGTTCGGTGTTTACGACAAAATCGCAAAATTCGGCGGCGGAGGCACCCTTGTTCCCATAACCGGGTTTGCAAACGCAGTTGTTTCGCCTGCAATGGAATTCAAAAGCGAAGGATTCGTGCTCGGGCTTGGGGTGAAGATTTTCACCATCGCGGGTCCGGTTATTGTTTACGGGGTTCTTGCAAGTTTTGTTTACGGGGTTGTTCTTTGGGTTTTGAAGATGATATAAAAAGAAGCGGAACAGATTTCTGTTCCGCTTCTTTTATTCAAAATAGAATATATCTTCAAATTTTTTGTTTAGCGCAACGCAAAGGATAAGCGCAAGTTTTGCGGTCGGACTGAAATGCCCTGTTTCGATAGAGCTTATTGTGTTTCGGGAAACACCAACCATTTCTGCAAGCTGTTCCTGAGAATATCCGAGTTCGGTACGCGTTTCTTTAATTCGGTTTTTTAAAACAAGAGAATCTTTCATGGCTATCCCTCACATAAGATTTGCGACTGTATCAAAAAGAAGATAGCCATTCAAAAGAACGATTACAGTTTCCAAAATTGCAAGAACAATCCATATTTTCTTTCCCGAAAGACGGTAGCAATAATACGCGTCCGCCGCAATCATTGTATAAACAAGTAAAGAAACGCTATCCACTATAAGGTCGCTTCCAAGATATTTTATATCAAGCCAGAAAAGGAAAAAAACAGCTATCAGAACGGCAATCAATATTGGGCGCGTATTCTTAAAATGTTCTTTTAAAATTCCGTCTTTTTTGGAAAAATCTTCGCGGCTTTTACGCAAAATTTCTTCTTTATTCATAAAATTACCCCCTTCTGCCAAGTTTTCTTTGCAATTTTAATATACTACTGACAAGTTTTATTGTCAACAACTTTCTTTGAAAAATTTTGTAGGGGCGGATATTATCCGCCTTTTTTAGCTGAATAGGGTTCGCCCGTTTTTTACGGAACAGGGTTTTCTCTCCCTCCGTCAGCTTCGCTGACAACTTCTCCGATGAGCCTGATTCACTTTCCGGGAAGGTTTAAGAAAATTTTTGCATATTTCAAAATTTCCCGCAAAAACTACCTTTAAAACGGGGTGATTTTTTGGCACATAAAATCGGAAAACAAACGCTTATCATAGACGGCGACGTCGGAATAAAAGCTTCCGCCGCTGTCGGTTCAAAAAAAGAGGGCGAAGGCCCTCTTGGAAAAGATTTTGATATAATCGACGACGATTCACGCTTCGGCGAAAAAACATGGGAAAAAGCTGAAAGCAAAATGCAGGAACTCGCCTGCTGGAAGGCGCTTAAAAAAGCGGAACTTTCGATGAAGGACATGGATTTCATTTTCGCCGGCGACCTTCTCAACCAGTGCATAGCCTCCGCTTTTTCCGCAAGGGGTTCAAAAGTTCCCTATCTCGGGCTTTACGGGGCCTGCTCGACTTTTGCGGAAGCTCTCGGCCTTTCGGCGGTTTTTGCGGATTCTACCGCAAAAAACTGCCTTGCTGTGGCTTCTTCACATTTTTGCTCCGCAGAGCGGCAATACCGCTTTCCTCTTGAATACGGAGGACAGCGTCCCCCCTCCGCCCAATGGACCGCAACCGCCGCAGGCGCGGCAGTTGTTTCAAAAGGCGAAAACCTGCCTTTTATCAAGGCTGTCACCTTCGGAACGGTTGAGGATCTTGGAATAAACGACCAGAACAACATGGGCGCGGCTATGGCGCCGGCAGCCGCGGCGACCCTTTCGCAGTTTTTCAGGGATACCTATACCGATCCTTCTGATTACGACCTTATTGTAACAGGCGACCTCGGTTACGTCGGTTCAAAACTGATGCCCGAACTTATGGAAAGAGAAGGTTTTCCCCTTGGGGAAAACTATAACGACTGTGGTCTTATGCTTTTTGACCGGGAAAAACAGCAGGTTGAATCCGGTGCTTCCGGATGCGGATGCTCGGCCGCCGTGCTCAGCGGACACATTCTTCCAAAAATCCAAAAAGGCGTGCTCAAAAGCGTGCTCGCCCTTTCAACGGGCGCTTTGATGAGCCCCACAAGCGTTCAGCAAGGCGAAACCATTCCCGGAATTGCACATCTTATCTGTTTTTCTTCCGAAAAAGGGGGTATTTTTTGATGGAATACCTTAAAGCATTCGTAATCGGCGGAATTATCTGCATGATCGGCCAGATTTTTATTGATAAAACAAAACTTACTCCCGCAAGGATTCTTGTTGGATTTGTTGTTGGCGGAGTTATTCTTTCCGCCCTCGGTTTTTATGAACCGCTTGTTGAATTCGCCGGTGCGGGAGCAACCGTTCCCCTTTCCGGGTTCGGGCACACTCTTGCAAAGGGGGTCCGCGCCGCAGTTGCAGAAAAAGGTTTTCTCGGCGCGTTCACCGGCGGAATTTCCGCCGCCGCGGGAGGAATTTCCGCGGCACTTATCTTCGGATTCATCATTGCGCTTTTCTTTAAACCGAAGGATAAATAAAAAAAAGACGCCTCCACCGTTTCCGGTGAAGGCGTCAATTTATAAAGACTTACAAAAATCAAACGTTAGCTGCGTTGAGCTTTTTAGCAAGAGCAGATTTACGTCTTGCTGCAGTGTTTTTATGAAGGATACCTTTTGCTGCGGCCTGGTCAACTTTTTTGATTGCAAGGCGGATTGCGGCTTCTCTATCCTCAGCACCGTTAGCGCAAGCGATTTCAGCTTTTTTGATGTTGGTTTTAAGGTTGGTTTTGATTGCTTTGTTGCGAGCGGTTTTGGTTGCGATAACCTTAACTCTCTTTTTTGCAGATTTAATGTTCGGCATGTAACTACACCTCCTTCGTTTATCGGATACATTCACAAATAATCATCTTACACGAAAATATCCGTTATGTCAAGGGTTTTTGCCCATTATCTTCACAAAATTTTTGTGAGCAGACAAAAATAAGCCGGGTTTGCATTAACACGGTCTGCAAAATACCGGTACTGAATTATTATACCAAAGGAGATACCCGAATGTCAACAAAAACTGACCTTGCAAAAGAAATAATTGGAAGAAATTTTCCGGGTTATTCAAAAAAACGGAGGTTTTTTTGCGGTGATACGGAAATTTTTGAAATTTTTATTGAAACGGCGGAAGATTCCCGGCTTTTTAACAAACCGAAGGGAAAATATATCACTGTTGAAGCGGATTTTCCGAGGATTCCTTCAAAAGATTTTGACGAGGAAGTTTTTGCAGTTTCTTCCGGAATAAAAAATCTGCTTCCGAAAAAAGGGGATATTCTTGCCGTCGGAATCGGCAACGAATTTTTGACCGCGGATTCCCTTGGACCCATTGCGGCAAAAAACCTTCTTTGCGGGGAATTTTCCGGACGGAAACTTTTTTCCCTTGTTCCGGGAGTTTACGGAAGAACCGGGATCGGACCGGAAATACTGATAAGATCCGCCGCGGAAAAACTTTCGCCTTCAGCCGTGATCCTTATTGATTCCCTTGCGGCGGAGGATATAAAAAACGTCTGCCGCTCCGTTCAGATTTCCGATTCCGGGCTTGCGCCGGGTTCCGGTTTCGGCGGCGGAAAAACCGCTTTTACGAAAGAAACTCTGGGAGTTCCTGTTATTGCAATCGGAACGCCCACCGTTACCCGCCTTTCACATTCGGATTCTGTTTTTGTTTCGCCGAACGATATTGATATTCTTGTTCGCCGGGCGGCAAAATTAATATCCTCCGCAATAAACCTTGCGATTTTCCCCGAAGCGGGATTGGACTTTATTAAAGGTATTATATTATAAGGGGAGGGATTTTTCTGAACGGTCAGGAACGTTCCCTTCTGTAAAGCGGTGGATTTATAATCATAAACCCGTAGGGGCGGATATTATCCGCCCAGTTTTAACTGGACAGAGTTAACACCTCATCAGTTACCTGCGGTGACAGCTTCTCCGGCAGTAATTGTCATCCGCTCGCTTCGCTTGCGGGACAATCTTGCGTGGGTGTTGTTAACCAAATCAAAGATTTGGACAACACCGCATCAAGGAGAAGCCTTTGACCTCTGGGTTTCCGTTAATCCCTCATCCGTCTTTTCTGCAACAAGTTGCAGAAAATCCACCTTCCCCTCTGGGAAGGCTGAACGGAACGGTCAGGAACGTTCCCTGCAGTAACGCAATTGGTTTAAACTGGGCAGAGTTGACACCTCATCAGTCACCTGCGGTGACAGCTTCTCCGACCGGAAGGCTTTTTTACGGCGGGAGCAAGCCCCCGCCCTACCATAAAACGGGAGCCTGCCCTGCGGGTTCTTGGTAATCCCTCTTTCGTCACCTTCGGCGACACCTTCCCCGACCGGAAGGCTTGAAAACGGCATAATTATCAAAAAAAATTGAATTTTCCTATTGACAAACGGCTTTCAAGCCGTTATAATATTTAGGACAAAGAAGCAGAACGAACCGTTCTCGCCGTCCGATCAATGAATCAGGCACGGCAAAGATTTGAGAAAAACCGATGGGGGTATAATGCGCCCTTTGGGTTTTCTTCGTTCGTGTGCGGTGCTTCTTTTGTGTAAGTAACCGCACTTTTTTTAATTAATTTGGAGGTGTTTGACAATAGCTAAGCAGGAACTGCTCATCAATGATGAAATCCACGAAAAAGAAGTCCGCGTGATCGATTCCGACGGCGCACAGCTCGGCATTATCTCTCTTAAAGAAGCCCTTGCTATCGCCGCAGAAAAAAACCTTGACCTTGTTGAAATCGCGCCTACCGCGAATCCCCATGTTTGCAGAATCATGGATTACGGCAAATATAAATTCGAACAGATGAAACGCGAAAAAGAGGCCAAGAAAAACCAGAAAGTTATCGAAGTTAAAGAAATTCGTCTTTCTCTCAACATCGATACCAACGACTTTAATACCAAGCTTAAACAGGCAATCAAGTTCCTTAAAGACGGCAACAAAGTTAAAGTTTCTGTCCGCTTCCGCGGAAGAGAAATGGCCCATCCGGAACTCGGTACCGAAATGGTACAGAGATTTGCGGAAGGTGCTGCTGAATTCGGTTCCGTCGATAAAATGCCGAAACTTGAAGGCAGAAGCATGGTTATGATCATCAGCTCCAAATCCGGCAAATAAGTTCGTTTAAAAATTGCTTTTTGCAAACCAAATATCAGGAGGAAATCAAAATGAACGCAAAGCTTAAAACCCATTCCGGCGCAAAAAAACGTTTCAAACTCACCAAAAACGGTAAAGTAAAACGCGCAAAAGCATTCAAATCCCACATTCTCAACTCCCAGAGAAAAGACACCAAACGTAAACGTAATCTCCGTAAAGCTGCTTACGCAGATGCAACCTGCATGGAGAAACTCACCAAACTTCTTCCTTACGCATAATTTTTGCTTAAGAAGAACTAAAACAGAAATTACTAACTTTATTTAATATTAACGGAGGTTAAATACTATGGCTCGTGTTAAAGGCGGAGTTATGTCCCATAAAAGAAGAAAAAAAGTTCTGAGACTTGCTAAAGGTTACTATGGCGCAAGACACAGACTGTTCAGAACTGCTAAAGAAGCAGTTATGAAAACCGGCCGCTATGCATATATCGGCAGAAGACAGAAAAAAAGAGAATTCAGAAGACTTTGGATCACCAGAATTTCCGCTGGCTGCAAAATGAACGATATGAACTATTCCACTTTCATGAACGGCCTCAAAAAATCCGGTGTAACCCTTAACAGAAAAATGCTTTCCGAAATGGCAATCCACGACGCAGAAGGCTTTGCAGCACTTTGCGCACAGGCAAAAGCAGCTCTTTAATTTTTACAATAAACGCCCGAGTTTTATATAAGCTCGGGCGAATTGCTTTATTTACGGGTAATTTTATGGAGTGTTTTTCCATACAATTACTTCCAATTTTTCCAGAAACAGGAGGACTTTATGGTTATTTCAAGCCGCGAAAACCCGATTATAAAAGAAGCCGCAGCGCTTGTTTCCGACAAAAAAGCAAGGAAACAAAGCGGTCTTTTTGTTGTTGAAGGTGCAAGACTTTGCTCCGAAGCCTGCAAAAGCGGTGCCGAAGTTCTCCGTCTTTTTGTTACGGAAGAGGCCGAAAAAAAGTATCCCGAATACCTTAAAAACCTTCTTTCCGAAGCAAAAGAGGTGTATAATATAACTTGTTCCGTTGCCGAAAAAATAAGCGACACAAAAACTCCCCAAGGGGTTTTTGCCGTTTGCAGAATTGACGAACGCCCAATCGATTTAAACAAAAACGGCGTTTACGTTCTTCTTTCGAATCTTCAGGATCCGGGCAACATCGGCACGATTCTTCGTACCTGCGAAGCAATGGACGTCCGCGGAGTTTTTCTTTGCGGATGCGCCGATTGCTATTCCCCGAAGGTTCTGCGCGGAACAATGGGCTGTATTTTCCGCCTTCCGATAAAGGTATTTTCTGAAACGGCGGAGGCTCTTTCGCTTCTTCACAAAGCGGGAGTTTCCACTTATGCTTCTGCCTTAGCAGAAAATGCCCTTCTCCTTCCGGAGGTTAAATTCAGCGAAAAATCCTGCGTGCTCATCGGAAACGAAGGAAACGGACTTGAGCACGAAGTAATCGGGGCTTGCAATAACGTGGTTATGATTCCCATGCCCGGAAAGGCAGAAAGCCTCAACGCTGCTTCCGCAGCAGCGATTATGATTTATTCCGCGGCAATGCAGAGATAAGCCTTCCTTTCCTGAAGGTAAGGCTATTCTGAAAGGAGGACCCGGACAATGAGTCTTGAACATTGGGTCTGGCTTGGAATTGCGATCCAACCCGGAAGCAAAATTGTTGATGATATTCTTCGGGTTTTTCCGGACCCGGAAGAATTTTTCCTTTCCGGAGATTCCGGAATTGAAAAAATCAAAAGCATAAAAGAGGCGGATGCTCTCAGAATAAGAGCAACGAGTCTTGATGTTGCAAAAAGGGCGATTGAAACCGCCGAAAATTACGGCGCAAAAATCATCACAAAAGAATCCGGATTCTATCCGCAGAATCTTCTTAAAATCGAAGCCGCGCCGCCGGTTCTTTATGTGCTCGGCGACGAAACATGCCTTAATACCGTTCCCGCCGTTGCTGTTGTTGGAACAAGAAGGCTCAGCGAATACGGCGACAAAATGGCGCAGATAATCGCAGGCGGACTCGGAAGCGCAGGCGCGCTTGTTGTTTCCGGAATGGCTCTTGGAATAGATTCCGCCGCACACAAAGCCTGCCTTTCCGCAGGAGGAAAAACCGTTGCGGTACAGGGCTGCGGAATCTGCAAGACTTTTCCGCCGGAAAACATTGAACTCAAGGAGCTTATTGCCGCAAACGGTGCGGTTATAAGCGAATTCCCTCCGGATTCGGAGGCCCGCTCCAGCTTTTTCCCGATCCGGAACAGAATCGTTTCCGGAATGAGCCTTGGGGTCTGCGTAATTGAAGCCGCCGCAAGAAGCGGAACTTCCATTACCGCAAACCTTGCTTTTGACCAGGGAAGAAAAGTTTTTGCGGTCCCGGCGGACGTTAACAGAACAACTTCCCAGGGAACCTTCCGTCTTCTCCGTTCCGGGGCAATTCCCGTTGCGGACGCGAAGGATATTCTTTCCGAATTCGGCGACGAACACACCGCGCATCTGAGTTTTGAAAAAATTCAGAAACGGAAAATCGAAAAGAACCCGGAAGCAAAAAACGAAAGACCGGAAAAACTTCCGAAGCCTGTTAAAAAGGCTCCGCCGCCGGGACTTTCAAAAAGCGCTTTTGCAATTTACGAAGTTCTTGACAGAATTCCGAAAAGCGCGGACGAAATTTCCGAACTTACGGAACTTCCTTCTTCTTCAATTGCGGTCGGACTTACAGAACTTGAACTTCTCGGGCTTGTAATTCCTTCTTCCGGAAGAAGATTTGTTATTGCATAAATCCATTAACCGTAGGGAACGCTGTCCCCAGCGTTCCGAAAAGCGGACCGTCGAGGACGACGGTCCCTACAGTATTATTTTATATAGGGGGTAATTATTACGGCAGCAGAAACAAAAGTATCAAAACGCTCCGCTAAAACTGCAAAAAATCTTGTTATAGTGGAGTCCCCTGCTAAAGCAAAAACCATTGAAAAATATCTCGGAGAGGATTTTACCGTTGTTGCATCAATGGGTCACGTTCGCGACCTTCCGAAAACAACTCTTGGAATTGACGTAAAAAACGGTTTTGTCCCCCAGTATATTCTTATATCCGGCAAGGAAAACCTTGTCCGCAGCCTTAAAAAACAGGCTGCCGCCGCGGATTATGTATATCTCGCGACGGACCCTGACCGCGAAGGCGAAGCAATTTCCTGGCATCTTGCAAAACTTCTCGGTCTTCCGATGGACGCACAGAACCGCGTTACTTTCAACGAAATTACCCATTTCGGCGTTGAACAGGGTATGTCCGCACCCAGAAGCATTGACACCGACCTTGTTAACGCACAGCAGGGACGCCGTGTTCTTGACCGAATCGTAGGTTATAAACTCAGCCCCTTCCTTTGGAAAAATATCCGCGGAGGTTCTTCCCTTTCCGCCGGACGAGTTCAGTCCGTTGCTGTAAAACTTATTGTTGACCGCGAAAGAGAAATCGAAGCATTCATCCCGGAAGAATATTGGTCCATCGACGCAAAGCTTTGTGAAAAAGGCGAAACTTCCGCTTTTTCCGCAAAACTTGCAACCAAAAACGGCGAAAAAATCGACATCAAAACCGGCGAAGAGGCAAACGCAATTGTTGACGAACTCCACGGTGTTCCCTTCACCGTCGGCGCAATCAAAAAGAGCGTCCGCAAAAAACAGCCCGCTCCGCCCTTCATAACTTCCACCCTTCAGCAGGAAGCTTCCCTTCGTTTAAGCTTCCAGCCCAGAAGAACCATGAGAATTGCTCAGGAACTTTACGAAGGCGTTGACGTTCCCGGAATGGGCGCGGTCGGTCTTATCACCTATATGAGAACCGACTCTCTCCGAATTTCCGCGGAAGCAAAACAGGCCGCTGCAGCTTATATCGAACAGACTTACGGAAAAGAATATCTTCCCACCACCAACAAGGCTTATAAAGCAAAAGCCGGCGCACAGGATGCACACGAAGCTATCCGCCCCACCATGCCGGAACTTTCTCCCGAAAGACTTAAAGAAAGCCTTACTCCCGAACAGTATAAACTTTATAAACTCGTCTGGGACCGCTTTATTGCAAGCCAGATGGCGGCTGCTCTTTACGACACCGTTTCCATTGATATAAACGCAGGAGATTACGGATTCAAAGCAAGCGGATTTTCCGTTCGTTTTGACGGTTTCTCCGTTCTTTATCCTTACGGCGACGAGGAAAAATCCTCCATTCCGAAACACGCAAATTCCGGCGACGTGCTGAAAGTCCGCGAAATCAAACCGAACCAGCATTTCACCGCTCCGCCTTCCAGATATACCGAAGCTTCCCTTATCAAAGCTCTTGAGGAAAACGGAATCGGAAGACCTTCCACCTATGCACCGATCATCACCACCATCATCAGCAGAAACTACGTTGAAAAAGACGGAAAGGCCCTTAAACCCACCGCACTCGGAACTGTTACGGTCGATCTTATCACCGAACATTTTTCCAACATTGTTGACGTTGATTTTACCGCAAAGATGGAAAAGGACCTTGATAAAGTTGAAAACGGAAAAACCGATTGGGTCCATATGATGAAAAAATTCTATGAGGATTTCCAGAAATCCCTTGAACTTGCCCAGAAAAACCAGGGCGCGGAAAAAATTCAGGTTCCGGAAGAGGAAACCGACGTTGTCTGCGAAAAATGCGGCAGAAAAATGGTTGTAAAAACCGGCCGCTTCGGAAAATTCCTTGCCTGCCCGGGATATCCCGCTTGCCAGAACACCAAACGGATCGTTAAGGAAACCGGCGGCGAATGCCCTCTTTGCGGCGCAAGAATCCTTTCCAAAAAATCCAAAACCGGAAAAACCTATTACGGATGCGAACACAACCCCACCTGCGGGTTTATGAGTTGGGACGAACCCATTGCGGAAAAATGTCCCACTTGCGGAAAAACCCTTCTTCAGAAGAAAGGCAGAAGCGCAAAAATCTATTGTTCCAATCCGGAATGTGATTACGAAAGAGCGGTGGCCGGAAAATGAGCGAAAAAATCACAGTAATCGGAGCGGGTCTTGCGGGCTGCGAAGCTGCCCATAAACTCTCCTCCCTTGGATTTTCCGTCCGCCTTTGCGAAATGAAGCCGGAAAAATATTCCCCGGCACATAAAAGCGAAAATTTTGCGGAACTTGTCTGTTCCAACTCCCTTAAAGCAATGCGCCTCGGTTCCGCGGCGGGTCTTCTTAAAGAAGAAATGAGAATGCTCGGTTCCCTTACTATGGAAGCCGCGGAAAAAACCGCTGTTGCCGCCGGCGGCGCGCTTGCCGTTGACCGCGAAAAATTTGCGGAATATATCACCGAAAAAATCAAGAGCGACCCGAACATTGAAATCGTTTACGGCGAAGTCACAGAAGTTCCGGAAGACGGAATCGTTGTTTTCACAACCGGCCCTCTTACTTCCGACGCTCTTGCGGAAAACCTTAAGGAACGCTTCGGCGGAACTCTTTCTTTCTATGATGCGGTTGCGCCTATTGTTTCCGCGGATTCTCTCGATTGGGATAAGGTTTTCATGGGCGCAAGATATGACCGCGGCGAGGCGGATTACGTCAACTGTCCTATGGAAAGAGACGAATACGACGCATTTTATGAGGCGCTTGTAACTGCCGAAAGAGCACCGCTCCATGAATTCGACGTTGCCGACCCCAAAGTTTATGAAGGCTGCATGCCTGTTGAAATAATGGCTTCCCGCGGACACGATACTCTTCGTTTCGGCCCGCTCCGTCCGGTCGGTCTTACCGATCCGCATACCGGAAGAAGACCTTGGGCAAACGTTCAGCTTCGCAGAGAAAACGCCGAAGGAACCATGTATAACCTTGTCGGTTTCCAGACCAACCTTAAATTCGGAGAACAGAAAAGGGTTTTTTCCATGATTCCCGGACTTGAAAATGCCGAATTCCTCCGCTATGGAGTTATGCACAGGGATACGTTCATGGATTCCCCGAGACTTCTTGATAAAAACCTTTCCCTTAAAGCGGAACCCCGCCTTTTCTTTGCCGGACAGTTCACCGGCGTTGAAGGTTACACCGAATCCGCCGCAACGGGAATTCTTGCGGGAATAAATGCCGCAAGATTTGCCGAAGGAAAAGAACCCCTTATCCTTCCGGAGCTTACCATGCTTGGCGCTCTGGTAAATTACATAACCGACGAGAACGTGGAAAACTTCCAGCCCATGGGCGCAAATATGGGACTTCTTCCGCCTCTCCCCAACAAAATCCGCCATAAGGACGAACGCTATCTTGCAGTCGCCGAAAGAGCGGTTGCCGCAATGAAGGAGATTTTATGAAAATAATTCTTGATATATACGGCGGCGATAACGCACCCCTTGCTCCCCTTAAAGGCGCGGAAATGGCCGTTAAGGAACTCGGCGTTGAGATTATCGCAGTAGGAAACGAAGCAGAAATGAAGGAAATCTGTGAAAAAGAAAAGATTTCCACCAACGGTTTCACCTTTATTGATGCTCCCCTTGTAATGCCTGTTTGCGCAGAACCTACTTCCGCACTTAAAGAATATAAGGAAAGCAGCCTTGTTAAAGGACTTGAACTTCTTTCAAAAGGCGAAGGCGACGCTTATGTCGGCGCAGGTTCCACCGGCGCAATTGTTGTTGCCGCGACCCTTATCGTTAAACGAATCAAAGGCATTAAAAGAGCGGCGCTTGCTTCCGTTCTTCCTGGACTTGAAAAAGATTATATGCTTCTCGACCTTGGCGCAAACGTTGAATGCCGCCCCGAAATGCTTAACCAGTTCGGAATGATGGGCAGCGTTTATATGCAGAGCGTTATGGGAATTCAGAACCCCACAGTCGGTCTTATAAACATCGGCGTTGAGGAAAGCAAAGGCACCGAACTTCAGAAAGAAGCCTTTGCCCTTATGCAGAAAGCGGATTATAACTTCATCGGAAACGTTGAAGTCCGCGACGTTCCCGCCGGCGCCTGCGATGTTGCCGTTGCGGACGGTTGGACCGGAAACATCGTGCTCAAAACAATCGAAGGCCTTGGAAAAGGCTTCGGAAAAATGCTCAAAGGCATGCTTATGAAAAACGCGCTTACAAAAATCTGCGCTCTTGTTCTTAAAGACGGCATCCGCGGTTTCAAAGACAAGATGGATTCCACAAAAAGAGGCGGCGCGCCACTTCTTGGAATTGCAAAACCGGTTATCAAAGCACACGGAAACAGCAACCCCTTTGCTTTCAGAAACGCCATTGAGCAGGCAAAGATCTTTGTTGAAACAGATATCAACGGAACTATTTCCGCTGCACTTGCAAAAATGAAGGAGGAAGAAAAATGAGCACCAGAGAGCTTTCTCTTCTTGAAGAACGCCTTGGTTACAAGTTCAAAAACATTGTTTTTCTCGAAACCGGCGTTACGCATTCCTCTTTTTCCAACGAAACGAAGAACCATGTTCCTTATAACGAACGCCAGGAATTCCTCGGCGACGCTGTTTTGAGCATCATCGTTTCCGACTACATCTTCGAAAACTATACAAAACTTCCCGAAGGCGAACTTACAAAGCTCCGCGCTTCCCTTGTTTGTGAAAAAAGCCTTTGCGGATTTGCAAACGAACTTGAACTTGGTTCTTTCCTTCGCCTTGGACACGGAGAAGAACTTATGGGCGGCCGCGAAAGACCTTCGATCCTCGCAGATGCCTTCGAGGCTGTGCTCGCCGCAATTTATCTTGATGGCGGAATTGAACCGGCAACAAAACTCGTGCTCAGCTTTGTAAAAAAGGCACTTGAACACGTTGAAAACGCCGCCTTCAAAGATTACAAAACCCTTCTTCAGGAAATTATCCAGAAAAATCCCGAAGAAAGACTTACTTATATGCTCGTTGGTGAAAGCGGACCCGACCATGACAAACGTTTTGAGGTTGACGTTATGCTCAACAGCAACGTTATCGGTCACGGAATCGGCAAAAGCAAAAAAGCCGCCGAACAGCATGCCGCAAAAGAAGCATTGGAGCTGATGGGACAATGAAACACGCAAACGTAGCTTTCTTTGTTCCGATGGTCGGATGTCCCCATCGGTGCTCATTTTGCGACCAGAATTCCATAACCGGCGAAAGCGGAATTCCCACCCCGGAAGAGGTTGACAAAACCCTTAAAAAAGCCGCAAGGGAACTCCACGGTTTTTCCGAAAAAGCTGAAATTGCTTTCTTCGGCGGAAGCTTCACAATGATTCCGAGAGAACTTATGCTCAGCCTTCTTGCTCCCGCAAAGAAATGGATCGACAGAAAAGCTTTTTCCGGAATCAGAATCAGCACAAGGCCGGACGCGATCGACGAAGAAGTTCTTTCCGTGCTCAAAGAATACGGAGTCACCTTTATCGAACTCGGCGCACAGAGCTGCAACAACGCTGTTCTTGAAAAGAACCGCCGCGGACATACTTTTGAGGATACGCAGAAAGCCGCGCAGCTTATCAGAGAAGCCGGTTTTTCTCTCGGTCTCCAGATGATGACCGGTATGCCCGGTTCCACAAAAGAGGACGATATCCTCACCGCCGCAAGATTTGCCACCTTGAAACCGGACACCATGAGGATCTATCCGACCCTTGTTCTTAAAAATACCCTTATGGCAAAATGGTTCGAGGACGGAGAATACGTTCCGCAGACCGTTGAGGAAGCTGCGGCGGAATGTGCCGAACTTCTCGATATCTTTGAACTTTATAAGATAAACGTCATACGCCTCGGTCTTCATGCGGAAGGATCCCTTGAGGAAAATCTTCTTGGTGGACCTTATCACCCTGCTTTCAGGGAAATTTGCGAAAGCCTTCGCTTCCGCAAAAAAATCGCGCCGATGCTTACCCGCCTTCCGAAAGGAAGCTATATTCTTAAAGTTGCCCCTTCCGAAGTTTCAAAATGCTCCGGACAGCACAGAAGCAACGTTGAACATTGGCTTTCTCTTGGATATGCGGTCAGAATAGTTCCCGACAATAACCTTAATCCCGGGGATTTTGAGGTTATGATGGCGGGAATAACGTGATTTTACTGTAGGGAATGCTGTTCTCAGCGTTCCGCATATGAACGGACCGTCGGGGACGACGGTCCCTACGGTTGTTTTTTCAACCCTCTATTCGATTCTTAAAACAAGGAAGTGAAAACTTGTTTCTTAAATATCTCGAGCTTTCGGGCTTTAAATCTTTTCCGGATAAAACAAGGCTTAATTTCGGCCGCGGAATGACCGCGGTTGTTGGCCCCAACGGAAGCGGAAAAAGTAACATAAGCGACGCAGTCCGCTGGGTTCTTGGCGAAATGTCAACAAAAGCGCTCCGCGGAGGAAAAATGGAGGACGTTATTTTTAACGGAACCCATCTTCGCCGCGCCCACGGATTTGCCGAAGTTCGCATTTGTTTCGACAACACCGACCGTTCTCTTCCTCTTGATACGGACGAAGTTATTGTTTCAAGAAAATATTACAGAAACGGCGATTCGGATTACAAAATCTGCGAAAAAACCTGCCGCCTTAAAGATATAAACGAACTCTTTATGGACACCGGTCTTGGAAGAGACGGTTATTCACTTATCGGACAGGGCAAGATTTCCGAAATTGTTTCCGCAAAACCGAACCAGCGCCGCGAAATTTTTGAGGAAGCTTCCGGAATTTCAAAATTCCGTTACCGCAAGGACGAAGCGGAAAAAAGCCTTTCCAAAGCGGACGAAAACCTTCTTCGTCTTCGCGACAACCTTTCCGCCCTTGAAGAAAGGGTCGGTCCTCTTCTTGAACAAAGCGAAAAGGCAAAAAAATTCCTTGAACTTTCCGAAGAGAAAAAATCTCTTGAAATTTCCGTATGGATGCGTACTCTCCGCAGACTTAAAAGCCAGCTTGCGGAACAAAGCAGCACTATCGGAATTTACCAGAGCGAATATGACACCCTTGACGCGGATTACAACGAAGCGGAAAACCGCATAAACGCTCTTTATGAACAGATCCGCGACCTTGACGCAACAGTTGAAGCAAAACGCGAAAAAATAAGCGAAAACGAAAGCGCTCTCGGTGAACTTACCGCAAAAGCGGCGGTTTGCCAGAACGATATCGAACATAACAAAACCGAAATTGCAAGAATCGATGAAGAGATTTCTTCCCTTTCTTCCGATTCCGACGAAAGCGATTCCGCACTTGAAAACAAAAAGAATGAACTTTCCGCAAAAGAAGCGGAAAAGAACGCGCTTTTTGAAAAAGAAAATTCCGTAAAGCTTTCCGGCGGAAAAATTGCTGAAGAAAAAGCGGTTTTTGTAAAGGGAAAAGCGGATTCCGAAGAAAAAATCTCCGGAATCGACACCGAACTCGGACATATAAACGTTGTTCTTGCAACCGCAAAAAACGATATTAACCAATATACCGAACGCCTTGAACAGCTTTCTCTTTCCGCAAGCCAGAAACTTGCGCTTGTTGACGGTTATAAATCCGAACTTGTCGACGTAAACGACCTTCTTGAGGAAATTGAGGATAAGACCGAAAGCATCAACAACTCCAAGGCCGGTATGCTTATGAAGCGTGACCTTCGCAAAAAGCAGCTTCTTGAACTTGAAGAAAAGCGCAATAAAATCCGCCGGGAGGCAGATTCCTTTGCACAGCGCGCAAAACTTCTTCAGGACCTTGAACGCAATATGGAAGGCTTTGGTCAAAGCGTAAAATTCGTTCTCGATAAAGGCGCCGCAGGCGCTCTTCGCGGAATTCTTGAACCGGTTTCAAAAATTCTTTCTGTTGAAGCAAAATATTCCCTTGCGGTTGAAACAGCAGTTGGCGCGGCACTTCAGAACATTGTTGTAACCGACGAAGACGCGGCGAAAAAAGCTATCCGCATGCTTAAAGAACAGGGACGCGGAAGAGTCACCTTCCTTCCCCTCACTTCTGTTCGCGGAAGCAAACTTGAGGAACGGGGTCTTGCGGATTGCGACGGTTTTATCGGAATCGGTTCCGACCTTGTTAAAAACGAAGCTAAATATGACGGAATCGTAAAATCCGTTCTCGGAAGAATCGTTGTTGCGGAAGACCTTGACTGCGCCGTTGCAATTGCAAAAAAATTCGGATATAAATTCAGAATCGTAACCCTTGACGGCCAGCTTGTTAACGCAGGCGGTTCCCTTACCGGCGGTTCCACCCAGAAATCCGCAGGTATTCTTTCAAGAAAACAGGAAATCGACGAACTTCTTAAAAAATCCGCCGCCGCAGAAAAACTTCTTTTCGAAGGCGAAGCAGATTATAACAAACTTAAAGAAGAAATTTCCGCAATGGAAGCAGATTCCCTTGCGACCGAAAGCGAACTCCGCACTCTTTCCGAAGATAAAATCCGTGCAGAAGGTGAAAAGAAACGCCTTCTTATGCAGATTTCCGACGCGGAAGCAGCAGGAACCGAAGCGGAAACCCAGCGCAATATACTCAACAAGGCTATTGAAGAGGCAAAAGGCCGCATAACCGAATATGAGGGACTTCTTTCCGAAAGAAACGGAAGAAAAGAAAAACTCCTTTCCGAAGTTTCCGTAATTGAAGAAAAACTTTCCGCTTTTGCGGAAAAAGAAAGCGCAAATTCCGCGGAACTTTCCGCAATTGCTCTTTCCGCCGCAATTGTTCAGAAAGATATCGAAAATATCGAACTTGCAATCACCCAGCTTCTTGAAGGCAGGGACAGAAGAGAAGAAAAAATCGCTTCCCTTAACGAACGCAAGGCTCTTGTAATCGACAAAAACTCCGCCCTTGCTTCTGAAATAGACGAAATCGAAAACGAAAAACTTCGTCTTTCGAACCTTTCCGAAGAAGGCAGAACCGAAATTTCCGCCCTTTTTGCCCAGCGTCAGGATTTTGAAAGACGCACCACCGAAGAGCGCACCGCACAGAAAAATACTGTCGGACGCAGGGAGGAAGCTTCCGGCCGACTTATCAAAGCAAGAACCCGCCTTGATGAACTCCAGGTGGATTATGACAGAATCATCGGCCAGCTTTGGGACGAATATGAAATGACTTATTCCAGAGCGGAAGAGGTTGCGGAAGAAATTACCGAACCGCAGAAAGCCCAGCGCCGACTCGGCGAACTTCGCAGCAAGATCAAAGCTCTCGGAAACGTAAACCTTTCCGCAATCGAGGAATTCAAGGAAGTTTCCGAAAGATATGAATTCATGAAGACCCAGATCGAGGATGCGGAAAAATCCCGCGACGAACTCCGCGGACTTATCCGTAACCTTATGGGACAGATGAGAACAATCTTCCTCGACCGCTTCACCCAGATTTCCGGCAACTTCACCGTTGTTTTCAAGGAACTCTTCGGCGGCGGCGAAGCAAAACTCTTCCTTACCGATCCGGACAACGTTCTTGAATCCGGAATCGAAATCACCGTTCAGCCTCCGGGCAAAATCATCAACAACCTTGCTTCCCTTTCCGGCGGCGAACAGACTTTTGTTGCAATTGCGATTTATTTTGCAATTCTTAAAGTCCGTCCCGCACCGTTCTGCATCCTCGACGAAATCGAGGCGGCGCTTGACGAAGCTAACGTTGACCGCTATGCGGATTATCTTCTCCGCCTTACGGAAAACACCCAGTTCATCGCAATCACCCACCGCCGCGGAACAATGGAACATGCGGACCGCCTTTACGGCGTAACCATGCAGGAGGAAGGCGTTTCCAAACTTCTTGAACTTACCCTTGCGGAAGTTGAGAATATTGATAAATAATGTATGGCGGGGGCTTGCTCCCGCCGTAAAATAAAGTATATTCTTTCTTTTTTGGGGAAAACTAATGACAATCCCTCAGTCAGCTTCGCTGACAGCTCCCTTTACACAAGGGAGCCTTTGAAGAAAGGAGGTTTCCCCTTTTGAATATACTTATAATTGACGATTTGTTTGTGCCGGAAAAAGCAAAGGCGGATTCCGCAAGAAAAACGCTTTTTTGCCGTGTTTCCGAAGAAAACCGGAAAAGGCAGATTTTTTTCGGAAAGGAATTTCAGAAATACGGCGCAAACGTTCTTCTGATAAGGCTTGAACTTGTTCCGGAAAATCTTAACGCCTGTTTCGATTTTCGGGAGGAGGAAGGTTTAAGCCAGCTTTTTGTCCGGATTCCGGCAAAGAGAAAAAAATCTTTTCTCCGATTTCGGGAACTTTTTGAATTTTCCGCAATTCTTTCGGAAAATTCCCCGAGCCTTTCCGGGATTTTTTCCCCGGACGTTGTTTTTTGCGGAGGGGTTCTTCCCTTTTCCGTTCCTGCGGGTACGAAAATCGCGAAGGCTTCGGATTCGGTGCTCATAACCGAAGTTTCCTGCCTTCCGAAAGAGGTTCTTCCTTCCTTCGGGCTTTGTTCCGCCCTTAACCCCGTGCTCAGATTCCTTTCAAAAGCTTTTGAAAAGGCCTTTTTTGAAAGCCACGCGGTTTTCGGTGTTTTTCCGAAGGCGGAAACAAAATTCCCCGGTGCTCATAGCCTTTATCCGGTGGTTTTTCCTTCAAAAATCCCGCCGGAAAGCCCTTCCGAAAAGGCAGAAGCCGCAAAAGAGATGCTCAGATCTTTCGGCGAAGGAAAAACCTTCGTGCTCGCTTTTTGCGGCGAACCGGAAATCGGTTTTTCCGTTGAGGAACTTATTCTTTCCGCCGGAAATTTCGGCGGAAAATTCGCCCTTGTTTTTCCTTTTGAAGGGCGTAAAACCCCTTATTTCAAGCGCTTTTCCGCAGAAAAAGGAATTACGAACGTATTCTTCCCGGAAGATATTCCGAAAGAGGAAATTCCCTTTATTCTTTCCGGAGCGGACGGGATTTTTGTTTCCGAATCCGACTTCGGAAAAGGTTTTTTTCCGGAACAGGAAAACTTCTGGAATGCTCTCGGTGCTCAAAAACCGGTTATTGCCGCTTCCGAGCATTGGGCGGATTTTTTCCGGAAGGCGGGCGGAGTTATTATCACAAAGCCACGACGGAAAGACAGCATTACCCTTGGAATAAAAACGCTTCTCGGAATGAACGAATCCGACCGGGAAACTCTTGGAAGAGCAAACCGGGAATTCTTCGAAAAAAATTCCGCGGAAAACTTCGGAAAAGAATGTTTTTCGCTTTTTGACAATTTTGTTAAACAAAAGGAGATCAAAAAATGATCCTTGTAATCGACATCGGGAACACAACAATGGAATTCGGACTTTATGAAGGAGATTCCCTTACCGGGGTTTTTCGTCTTGGTTCAAAACGCGACATAACTTCCGACGAAGTCGGGCTTTTTGTAACCCAGTTTTTTGAATACAGAAAACTTTCCGTTTCCGAAGTTTCCGACGTTATAATAAGTTCCGTCGTTCCCCAGGTCAACTATTCCGTTTGCAGCGCTGTAAGAAAATATTTCGGCCTTGAACCTCTTGTAATCGGCGAAAATATTTTCTGCAATATGCCGAACCTTTATGAAAACCCGAAGGAAGTCGGCGCAGACAGACTTGTTGATTCCTATGCTGCATTTAAAAAATACGGCGGCCCGCTCATCATTGTCGATTTCGGCACCGCAACCACCTGTGAGGCTGTTTCCGAAGCGGGAGAATATCTTGGCGGTATAATCTATCCCGGTATCAAAACTTCGATGGATGCCCTTTATGAAAAAGCGGCAAAACTTCCGAAAATCGAAATTCTTAAACCGGAATTTGCTCTTGGAAAAAACACCGTTTCTTCAATGCAAAGCGGCGCTTATTACGGATATCTCGGCGCAATTGAAAAAATGGTGGAAAATCTTAAGGCAATTATCGGAAGTTCCGCAAAGGTTGTTGCAACCGGCGGCTTCGCAAGACTTTTTGCCGAAGAAAAACTTTTCGATTACATTGACCAGCGCCTTCCCCTTGAAGGAATCAAAATGGTTTACGAAGATTCGAAAAAATGAGATAATTTAAGCCCTCCGGCAAAACGGAGGGCTTTTTTATTGCAGGGGCGGATATTATTTTGCAAAGCGATCAAGACCGTTCCCTACCGTGGCGCGGCGAGGTTTATTGAAATTCCGTAGGGGCGACCCTATGTGGTCTCCCGTTTAACCGAGCGAATAATCTATACAGAAAACTGCCGTTTCTTTGCGCCGTCAAAGAAATAGGGGAAAATATTACATTTCTTTCGGTTACAAAAGAAATGGGGTTGTGTTATAAAGCTACCCCTCAGTCCCCTGCGGTGACAGCTCCCCTGCCAATGGGAGCTTGCACTTCGGGAATCCTTTTATCCCCTCATCCGTCATTTTTCTTCGAAAAATGCCACCTTCCCCTCCGGGAAGGCTAAAATAAAAGCGACCCTTTCGGGGTCGCTTTTTTTATTTCAGAAGTTCCGTTCCATTATAGATTACAGAAACGATTTCTTCGGGATTCAAAGGAATTTTAAAAATTATTCTTTCAAGGTCAAGATTCATAAAATCAACTTTTGTTCCGTCGGAAAGAATCACTTCAAAACTGTTCATTTCCGGAAGATTTCCGCTTATTTCCATGGAAATTTTTGAACAGCGGATTTCGATTTTTTCGTCCGCGGTTTCAAGGATGATATCTTCCATTTTCGGTTCGGCTTTAAAATCGATTTTCCAATCGCCGGAAAGCCAGTTTTTCTGAACTATCTCGCCTTTTCTGCGGAAACAAAGATTCCCCATATCTTCATAATCAACTTCGTATAAATAAGAATTGAAGCTGTAACCGAGTTTTTCCATAAAATTATGCCATTCGATCGGTTCAATAATCTCTTCGGTTTTCGTGTTGAAAAGCTCATATTTTCCTCTTCTTTCAACTCCGTCACCCCAAGGGGTTCTTGTTACAAGAAGCAGCCTTCCGTCCTTATATTCCGCAAGGTCGATATATGTATCCTCATAGGCGGGAACATCAAGCCATTGATATTCCGCATAATATCCGTAAGGCCATTCTTTGCCGAAGCGGATTATATATTCTCCTTCGACATATTCGCTTTGCTCGATGGCGGAAAGGATATCCGTTTCATAGATTTTTGAATTCTGTTCAATCGGCTCGGTTATTTCATAGGCAAAAAACGTTCCGCTTGCGTTTTGCATCGGTTCGTTCCATTCCGCAAGAATATAACCAACGAGGGTGTTTTCATCCCGGTTTTCGTCGCGCATTCCGCCGTAATATCCAAGTCCGCTGTTAACTTCCGTTTCGTCAAAAGTAATCTCCGGCAAGAGTCTTGCGCCTTCGGGAATTTCGCCTTCGTAATAATCGAACTGCCAAAGAATATACATAATCCTCTCGTCCGCAAGGGCGGAAATTACAGTGAATTCCGAACCCGTTTTTTCTTCTGTTCCGGGAACGACTTCAACCGGGGTGCTTTCTTCGATGATCTGTTTATCTTCTTCGATAATTTCCGCTTCTTCTCTTCCGAAAAGGTCACTGAAGGAGATGTTAAAGCGCAAAGCCGCAACTGTTCCCACGGAAAGAAGCATTATTATTGCCGCCGCAAGAATTATCGCAAAACTTTTGCGGTGAAGCGTTTTCGGCGGTTTTTCCGCCCAGATAACAAGGTCTTCGCCAATTTCGCCAATGGCTTTCCACAAAATTTCGCCGTTCATAAGGAGAATCCCTCCTTTTCCAGTTCCTCCCGGAGCTTTTTACGAAGTTTTGCAAGAATGTTTTTTACCCTTGTTTCGTTTATTTTTGCGTTTTTTGCAATATCCGAAAGGCTTTCGCCATACCAATATCTGCGAATAAAAACATATCGTTTTTCTTCCTGAAGGTTGCGAATAAATTTATCGAGATATTCTGCAAGAGATTTTGCATCAATTTCATTTTCAACGGAATCTTTTCCGGCAATACATTCCTCAAGTTCATCAATAGGTTCAAAAACCGCGCTTCGCTTCGCTGTGTTCTTTTTCCGGAAAAGATTAAGGGAAATGTTCCGGGTGATTTTTCCGAGGAAAACCCTAAGGCAGTTCGGAACGGTTGGCGGGATGTTGTTCCAGGCGCAAAGCCAGGTATCCGAAAGACATTCTTCCTCATCAAGTTCGTTATGTAAAACGTTCTTCGCAATAACGGAGCAATATGGGGTATATTTCCCCGAAGTTTCGGAAATTGCTTCTTCGTTTCTTTCAAAATAAAGTTCGATTATTTTTGCGTCTTCCAAACAAAAAACCTCCTTTCAACCATAAAGACACTAAAAATCCGCCGATGGATACCCCTTTCCGGCGGATTTTTTCTTTTTATTCAATATTTTCTTCCGAAAGATTCTGTTCCGTTCCGTCGGAAAGCATCCGGAAACGGTTGAAGGAAGGAAGAAGGCGGGTGTTATAGGACCCCATTGCGTCGTCGAAGGATCTTCTTGCGCTTGAAAGGGCGGAATCGATTTTTCCGAAATGTTCGCCGAATTTTTCAAAGCGCTTTATAAGTTCCCGGCTTTGTTTCGCAATTTCCTTTGCGTTTTTGCTCATTGCGTTTTCCTGCCAACCGATGGATACGGATTTGAGGAACGCATAGAAAGTCATTGGCGAAAGGAGAAGGACGTTCTTTTCCATTGCGTAACCGAAAATTTCCCGGTCGGTTGCAAAAGCAGCGGAAAGTCCGCTTTCATAAGGAACGACCATTGCGACCATTTCAACGCTTCGGTCTTCGCTTTTCCAGTACGCCTTTTTATAAAGCGCGTCAATATGGCTTCGAAGGGCTTTTACGTGTTCGGAAAGGTGTTTTGTTCTTGCGCCTTCGTCCGTATCGTCAAGATACGCAAGATAGGAATTCATAGGAGCCTTGCTGTCAACGGGAACGCTTCTTCCGCCTGTAAGATGGATAACCATATCCGGGCGGCTTCCTTCGGAATTGACTTCCTGCTCCTCAAAATCGATATGTTCCACCATTCCCGCAAGTTCGGCAATTCTTCGAAGCTGTTCTTCTCCCCATTTTCCGCGCTGTGCATTATTTTTAAGGGTGGAATTGAGAAGATCGGTCGCGTTTTTAAGTTCGCTGTTCTGTTTCTGAAGATTTTCGACCTTTTCGGTGAGTCCGCTGTAAGCGGATGCGCGTTTTTGTTCAAGTTCTTCGACTTTTGCCCGAAGTTCTTTAAGTTCATTGCTTACCGGAGCAACAATTCCGCCGACTTTGTCGTTTGCGCTTTCGAGGAAAACACGGTTGTTGTTTTCGGTAATGTTCTTTGAAATGCTTGCAAAGGAATCTTTAAGGCTTGAATCCGCTTTTTCAATCCATTCGTTTATGGCTCTGGTGCTTTCAATTGCCGCGGCGGCTTTTGCGGTTGTTGCGGAAAGCTTTTCGGAAAGGATTTCGTTTCTTTCGGTAAGTTCGGAATTTTTTCTTTCCGCTTCATTTGCGCGGAAAGTTTCGGTTTTAAGGATTGTTTCCTTGACCGCAAGTTCCCTTTCTTTTTCGGAAATTTCGTAAAGGAGATTTTCGCGTTTTTTTCTTTCTTCGGAAATTTCTTCCGAAAGGCTTTCTTTTTCCGTTTTAAGAATTGCGTTTTCCTTTTTAATTGCGGAAATTCTTCCGTTTTGTATCAGAAAAGCCGCAAAAAATCCAATAAAAAGAGTTCCCGCGGCAACAAGAATTGCGGTAATAAAATCGATTTGGGGCATGTCGGCACCTCCGTTTTTTATATATACATATATTTTATAATAGCAGGGCGCCGTTGTCAAACGGATGTTGGGGCATATTTGCACCAAAGGAAGCATAAGATTCAGGAGAAAAACCATTTTCTTGGGGGGATTTTATGCAAAAAGGACTTTCGGACCGGGAAGCGGAAAAACTTTTGGAAAAGCATGGGGAAAACGTCCTTTCCTCCGAAAAACGGGATTCCGCCGCAAAAATTTTTGTTTCGCAGTTTAAAGATCTTCTGACTCTTATTTTGCTTGGTGCGGCGGCGGTTTCTGTTTTCATGGGAGAATATATCGACGCTTTCACGATTATGGCGATTGTTTTTATAAACGCGGTGATCGGTTTTTCCCAGGAATTTAAAACCGAACGCACCCTTGAAAACCTTAAAAAATTTGCTTCGCCGAAGGCAACCGTTTTTCGCGGCGGAAGAAAAACCGAAATTCCGGCCGCAAAAATTGTTCCGGGTGATCTGGTTTTCCTTAAAGCCGGTGATAAAGTCCCTGCGGACGGAAAAATTCTTTCCGCAATGAGCCTTGCTTCCGATGAATCAATGCTTACCGGAGAAAGCATTCCCGTTGAAAAACGGATTTTTTCCGGCGGCGAACTTTCCGGAATCCGGGACGATATGGTATATATGGGAACTTCGGTCACGTCCGGGCACGGCGAATTTGTTGTTACTGCAACGGGAATGGAAACCCAGATGGGAAAAATCGCCGGGATGCTTAAAGAAAGCAAAACCGAACAGACTCCCCTTCAGCAAAAGCTTTCCGTCCTCAGCAAATATATTGCCGCCGGCTGTCTTTTTATATGTTTTATTGTTACGGTTACCGGAATTCTTCGGGGAGAGCCGGCTTTTGATATGTTCCTTCTCGGGCTTTCTCTTTCCGTTGCGGCAATTCCGGAAGGACTTACCGCGGTTATCACAATTTCCCTCGGGCTTGCTGTCGGAAGGATGCTCAAAAAGAACGCCCTTATCCGAAAACTCCATTCCGTCGAAACTCTCGGTTGCGCAAACGTTATCTGTTCCGACAAAACCGGAACTCTTACGGAAAACCGGATGACCGTTACGGAAATTTTTCTTCCTTCCGGGGATGTTTTCGGTAAGGATGATTTTATAAAACAAAAGGAAAAACTGCGTTTTCCCCTTCTTGCGGCGGGAATCTGCAACAACGCCGAGGTAGACGGTGCTCAAAAAATAAACGGTGAACCGACGGAGGCCGCCCTTTTAAAAACGGTGCTCGATTGCAAAATTCCTTTCCGGGATTTTATACGCAGGGACGAAATTCCTTTCGATTCCGCAAGAAAACTCATGTCCGTTTCAGCAAAAGACAGAACCGGCGGCTGCTTTGTTTTTTCAAAAGGTGCTCCGGACGTTCTTCTTCCTCTTTGCAAAACAAAGCTTATCGGAAGCGAGCATGCTCCCTTGACTTCCGCCGACCTTGCCTTAATCAGAAGCAGGCTTTCAGAGATGGCCGCAAATGCTCTTCGGGTGATTGCGGTTGCATATAAGGAGGATTCTTCCGGAAAAATAACCGAGGATAACCTTTGTTTTCTCGGACTTTTCGGAATGATAGATCCGCCGAGGAAGGGTGCGGCGGAATCGGTGCTCAAATGTAAAAAAGCAGGGATCCGGACGGTGATGATCACCGGCGACCACCCGGAAACCGCCTTTGCCATAGCAAAAAGCCTTAATATTGCTTCGCAGAAAGGCGAAGTTATAACCGGCGCGGAACTTGACCGGCTTTCCGACCCGGCTTTTTCCGAAATTGTTGAGCACCGGAACGTTTTTGCAAGGGTCACCCCTGCTCATAAGCTTAAAATTGTGCGTTTTTTAAAGAAAAACGGCAACATTGCCGCAATGACCGGCGACGGAGTAAACGATGCGCCCGCGGTTAAAGAAGCGGATATAGGCGTTTCCATGGGCAAAAACGGAACGGACGTTACAAGGGAAGCTTCGGGAATTGTTCTTTTGGACGACGATTTTTCGACTCTTGTTTCCGCCGCGGAGGAAGGACGCATTATTTACGGCAATATCCGCAAATTTATCCGCTATCTTCTTTCCTGCAACATCGGTGAAGTTGTCACAATGTTCTTCGGGATGCTCATGGGAATGCCGGTTGTGCTTCTTCCGATTCAGATTTTAATGGTGAACCTTGTTACGGACGGAATTCCGGCAATTGCCCTTTCTTTCGACCCGCCCCAGGACGACGTTATGCTTGAAAAACCGAGAAAACGCGGCGAATCTGTTTTTTCGAACGGCCTTGGTTACAAAATTATAGTTAGAGGAATCCTTCTTGGACTTTCGGTGCTCGGTGCGTTCACAACGGTGCTCGGATTCACCGGAAACGTTGATTTTGCAAGGACAGCCGCCTTTCTTGCCCTTGTTTTTACCCAGCTTATCCATGTTTTTGAATGCAAAAGCGAAAACCGAAGCCTTTTTAAAATCAATTTTTTCAATAACACAAAACTTATTTTTGCGGTTCTTTCTTCCGCGGTCATAGTTTTGAGCACGGTTTATATCCCTGCTCTCAACCCGATTTTCAAAACCGTTCCGCTTGATTTAAAATCCGTTTCAACGGTGCTCGGGTTTTCGTTCGTTGTTCCGTTTATTCTTGGAATAATCGGCGTTTTTAAAAAGAAATAAAAAAGCGGTGCCTTCCGGCACCGCTTTTCTTATTTTTTTATGTAATTATTTAAGAAGAACGAAGGTATAGAAAACAACTCCGCCGTTTTTGCCGACAAAATCGATTCCAAGGGTTTTGGAAAGTTTTGCAACTTCGATGCAATATCCGCTTACGGAATGAATTGCGGTATCCGGATGGCGGCAAGGTTCGCCGGTTTTGATTCCGCATTCTTCGCAAAGATGGCAGCCGCCGGCAGCAAGAACTCTTGCGTTTTGAGAATCGAATCCGATTTTCTGCATGGATTTCCAAAGAAGCTGGCTTCTTCTTTCGTGGGCAATCTGCTGGCCAAGGTAACCTTCCTGGCAGGTAAGGTCTGCAATCTGATATTCCTTGGTGAAGATAAGGGCATCCTTGAAGTTATGAAGCTGGGCAATAAGTGCGTTTGCATTTCCCATGGCGGGCGGGCACATATAGCTTGCGTGATACATTCCGCAAAGGTTCTGTTCGCAGAAACGGCGAAGAGAAGGGTCGCAGGGAATTAATCTTGCGGGAATTTCTTTACATTCTTCGAAACCGATTGTTTCAGCAAGTTTTTTAATTTCTTCGTACATTAAAAATCCGCCTCTTTCCGATAATAATCTATTGTCAGTATAACCCCGAAAAACGGCTTTGTCAAGCGGAATTTCTTGCTTAAACAGTTATCTCGAAAATGTTCCCTTCAAAACCGATTATTGCGCTTTCGTAATAACCGTCGCCTGTTATACGAGGGCCGCTTATAACTTTAAACCCGTCTGTTTTGAGTTTTTCGGTAAGTTCATCCACTGCTTCTTTGCTTCCAAGGCTTACGGCAATATGGGCGTAGCCGCTTCTGTAAAGCGGCTTTTCGTTTTCTTCGATAAGCGGTGAATTCATAATTTCAAGCCTTGCGCCGTCATCAAAAGAAAGAAAATATGAACGAAATCCCGTTTTTTCGTTATGATAGCTTTCGTTTGGCTTTGCGCCGAAATATTTTATAAAAAAATCCTTTGCTCCTTCAAGGTCATCAACATACATGGCGATATGTTCAATTTTCATTCTGCTTCCTCTTTTTTAAAATCAGATAAATCATCCAGCCCGCTCCCGTTCCCATTGCCGAACCGACCGCACCCACAACAAGGTAAACAATAAGCGCAAAAACGCCCCAATCGATATATCTTGCAAGGAAACCCGAAACGGGATCCAAAAGCAAAATTCCAAGCGAAGCAATTATTCCAAGAGTTATAAAAAGCGGAACAAGCCTTACGGTTTTTTTATCCGATTTTTTGCAAAGGAAAATTTGCAAAGCGGCAAAAACCGCCGCCACAGGAAGTCCGAAAATTATAAAATACATTTTATTCCCTTTCAGCCATAAGGGCATCAATTTTTGCGATTATTTCTTCCGGATTCTTGATTTCAAAAGCATTTCCGCCCAATCCAAGGACTCCGCCGCTTACAAAATTCGTTTTGCCAAGGTATATAAAATAATGTTCTTCTCCGTTATGAAGATAAATTCTATAATCTATATCGTCGCCCTGAACAGCCCTGACCATTGTTTTGCGGTGCTTTATTTTAAGTTCGGAAAGAACATTCAAAAGTTCCTCTTTGCTTTCGCCCTCATAAAATTCCGGCTTATCCTCTCCGGCTTTTTCATCGCGAACTTTATATACATCCGTTTCTTCCGGAAGATATAAGGCAAAATCCCCGTCAAGATATTCCGTTAAACCAAAACCTGCGCAAATTAAAACCGCGGCAGAAATTATGTATAAAATAAAATTTTTCATAAAACCGCCTCCTTTCATTTTGCTTAATTTATTTTTCAAAAAGCGAATCAATCTCCGCAATAATTTCTTCGGAATTGATTATTTCATAGCCGCCCTTTGAACCGTCCGAATAAACAACGTTCACGTTTCCGAGTGTTAAAAACTGCTGCTTATTTTTGTGGTCTGTAACATGTATATTATATTTCATATCCCCCTGCCAGACGGGAGTAAACTTAACTCTGTAATTTTTTCTTTCCGCTTTTGAAAGAATTTCTATAAGAGCCTGCGCTTCTTCGCTTCGGAGATTTATCTCCTCTTTCGAATGCACCGAAACTTTTTCGATATAAATCAGATTTGCGCTTTCCTCTTCAAGAACAGGGGAAGTTCCCATCCGATATTCCGTAAAAACAAATGCGGCCGCAAAAATCAAAACTGCGGAAATTATATAGAAAATAAAGTTTTTCATAAAATCGCCTCCTTTTTTCTTTATATTACCATATATTTATGAACAATTAAAGAGTTCGCTTTTTATGGGGAAGACTTTTCTAAGGATTTATGCTAAAATAGCATAAGAAAAGGCGGTGAAACTATGGACCAGATCAGAACCGGAAAACTTATTGCCTCTCTGCGTAAAGAAAAAGGCTATACTCAGGAAGAACTCGGAAGGCGCCTTGGCGTTTCGAACAAAACCGTTTCCCGTTGGGAAAACGGAAACTATATGCCGGATATCGAAACTTTGCGACTTCTTTCGAAGGAATTTTCTGTTTCGATTGAAGAACTTCTTGACGGGGAAAGGCTTTCCGCCAAAAAGCCCGCAAAAACTCCCGACCCTTTTACCCCGAAGGAAAGGGCGGATTTCTGGCGCAGAAACTGGAAGCGCGAAAACAGAAGCTGGTTTATATTCTGGGGAATAATCGTTACCGCGCTTGCTGTTTTCGGTTTTTTGTGGTCGTCACTTTGTTATTCGCTTTTCGGTTTCGTTGTTTTTGAAGGGCTTCTTTTCGGAAACATAATTCTTCCTTTGGATGTTCTTTTTGCCTTCGGACTTTATATTTATTTTTATAACAAAATGTGCATTTACGTTGATAACAACGCTTATAAAATTACAGAAAATTAAGCAAAAAAGGACGGTTTTTCCGTCCTTTTTATTATTTTTCAAAATTTTTTGTTTACCTCTTGATTTATATAAAAGTAATGCTATAATATAATCAAATGTTTATTTACTAAACTTTGTTTTAAAAAGGAGGCATTTTCCGTGACACAAAGGGAAAGGCAGATTCTCCAGCTTATTGAAGCAAATCCGATGGTCCAGCAGCAGGAAATTGCCGATAAACTCGGCATAACCCGTTCCTCCGTTGCGGTACATATTTCGAACCTTACCAAAAAAGGCTGTATTGCAGGAAAAGGTTATGTTCTTCGCACCGGAAGTTATGCAGTTGTTGTCGGCGGCGTAAACGTCGATATCGGCGGACGTTCGTTCAACGCTCTTGTCGGCGAGGATTCAAACCCCGGCGAAGTTATGACAAGCCTTGGCGGAGTTGGCAGAAACATTGCCCACAACATGAGCCTTATGGGACTTGACGTCCGTCTTCTTTCCGCCTATGGTGATGACCTTAACGGCGAAAGAGTTGCCGCTTCCTGTTCCGAACTCGGAATAGATTTAAGCAACGCTCTCCGTGTTCCCGGCGCATCAACTTCCACCTATCTTTACATCACCGATCCGGACGGAGAAATGGCTCTTGCCGTTTCCGATATGGAAGTCTGCAAAAAAATCACCCCGGAATATCTTTCAAAGAATCTTGCTCTTTTGCAGAATGCCCAGGTTGTTGTGGCGGATGCAAATATCCCCCAGGAATCTCTTGAATTCCTTGCGGACAACCTTTTTGTTCCGCTTTTTGTTGACCCTGTTTCAACTGTAAAAGCCGAAAAAGTCAGAAAGATCCTCCCGAAAATACACACCCTTAAACCCAATAAAATTGAAGCCGAACTTCTTTCCGGAGTTAAAATCGAAAACGAAGAAGACGCAGAAAAAGCCGCTAAAGCTCTTATCGAAAAAGGCGTCCGCAGAGTTTTCATTTCCATGGGTTCAAAAGGAGTTTTTGCCGCAACCGCAAAAGAAAGCCTTTGGCACGGAATATTCCCCGGAAAAATGGTGAACACCACCGGTTGCGGAGATGCTTTCATGGGCGCTCTTGTTTGGGCATATCTTGAAGGAATGAACCTTGAAGATACCGCCGCCGCAGGACTTGCCGCCGGTTCCATCGCAATGGAATCCGACGAAACAATAAATCCGCTTATGTGCGAAGAAATCCTCAGAAAACGTATGAATCAAAAATAAAAAGGAGATATTCAAAAATGAACCTCAACAAATTTCTTGACGTAAACGCAGAAGTTGCAAAAGCAATTGAAGAAGGCAAACCCGTTGTTGCTCTTGAATCCACCATCATCAGCCACGGCATGCCTTACCCCCAGAACGTTGAAACTGCTCTTAAAGTAGAACAGATCATCCGCGACAACGGCGCTGTTCCCGCAACCATTGCAATAATCGGCGGCCGCCTTAAAGCAGGTCTTACCCCCGAAGAAATTGAATATTTCGGCAAAAAAGGCCACGATATCAACAAAGCTTCCCGCCGCGACCTTGCTGTTCTTTGCGCAAGAGGCGAAGACGGTGCAACCACCGTTACCACCACTATGATCATCGCTCATATGGCAGGAATCAAAATCTTTGCAACCGGCGGTATCGGCGGCGTACACCGCGGCGCAGAAACCACCATGGATATCTCCGCAGACCTTGAAGAACTTGGCCAGACCCCTATGATGGTAGTTTGCGCAGGCGCAAAATCCATTCTTGACCTTGGCCTTACCCTTGAATATCTTGAAACCAAAGGTGTTCCGGTAATCGGCTTCGGCACCGAAGAACTTCCCGCATTCTACACCCGTTCCTCCGGTTTCGGCGTTGACTACAGAATCGACACCCCCGCAGAACTTGCTGCAGCTTTCAAAGCTTCCAACGACATGGGTCTTAAAGCAGGTATGCTTGTTGCAAACCCCATTCCCGAAGAATTCGCAATGCCTCTTGACGTAATCAACAACGCAATCGACACCGCAATTAAAGAAGCAGAAGAAAACGGAATCAAAGGTAAAGAAACCACTCCTTTCCTTCTTGCAAAAGTTGCCGAACTCACCGGCGGAGATTCCCTTGCTTCCAACATCGAACTTGTTTTCAACAACGCAAAAGTTGCTGCACAGACCGCTGTTGAATATTGCAAACTCTGATATAAAACAGAAAAAAAGGCGGAAAGCTGAACTTTCCGCCTTTTTTATTTTATAAGAAATTCAAAAACACGCCTGTTGAAATCTTTCCCTTCGTCATAAACCGCATGGCGAAGACCCGGATACATAAAAATTTTCGAATCCAAAATTTCCTTTGCAAGAATTCCCGAACCTTCCGGACCAACCGTTCTGTCTTCCGCCCCACCGATTATAAAAGCCGGTGCTTTTATATCTTTGAGCACCGAAAAAGCATCGTGCTCAAGACAAGCTTTTGCCATGCTCAAGAATCTTGAAGGGTCTTTCGGAACGGAAATTTTTCCGATTATTGGCGTAAGCCAACGGTTTTTTCGGTAATATTCGTCCGAATACATATTTTTTACGTTGCTCTCCATAAGTTCGGCGTTTTTTCCGTTTTTCGCCTGTTCAATCCATTCGGAAATGCAGTTTTTCATTATATCGTTGCTTTTCGGAGCCGTTGCGACAAGAACAAGTTTATCTGTTTTCTCCGGAAAATCCGCCGCAAAATGCTGGGCAATCATTCCGCCCATGGAAACACCGAAGATGCTTGCTTTTTTGATACCAACTTTATCCATAAAAACAGCAATATCCGCCGCCATATCCTTAGTCGAAAAATCTTCCGGAAGCGGCTCCCTTCTGCTCATCATATAAACAGTAAAATCTTTCGCAAATTCCTGATACATAAGCGCCATCGGAAGAGCTTTTCCCTTAACGGTGGTAAGACCGTCGCCAAGTCCCGGAAGCATTATAAGATTTTTCTTTCCTTTTCCAAAAACCGCGCAGGGAATTTTCGCGCCGCCTATATCAACAATAAGATTTTTTGCGCCTAACATAGTTTACACTCCGTATTTTTAAAAGAATATATTATCATCCGTAAACATTTTATCACCAAAAAACGCCTTTGTCCAACAAATTCTGTTGGTGCGTTTTCAGTCTTGAAACAAAACCAAAAAATGCTATAATATAATCACCATAAAGAGTGCGCGAGAGACAGGCTCGTTGACCGCACAGCAACCTGCCGAAAGGTAAGGTGCTAACGCCTGACCGATGGTCTCCTTTAATTTAAGTTTTTTGTTGTTGTGGGAAAAAGGCTCATCGGTAACGATGGGCTTTTTTCTTGCGCCTTTATGGAAATTATTTTAAAGGAGCAAACAAATGAACATCACTCAGTTATTGAAGAATTATGAAAAGATCTGCCTCAGTTTCGAAAGTGAAGATGAAGTGGAACTAAAAAAAACGGCTTATGATCCTCGGTTACAGAATACCGGAAGATTTCCGTTCGCCGGTAATAATCCACCGGAACAAAACCCTTTCTTTTATAACCGGTTTCGTTTCCGGGATGTTCTTTTCTCAACCGGAAAGGAAGCTTCAAAAATCCGGAATTATAAAAACGGAATATTCAAAGCTTTCGCCGGAGGAAATAAAATCCGCTTGGTACAGGGCAAGAAAAACTCCCTGACGGATGTCAGGGAGCTTTTTTTGTTAATCAAGTTTCCAAAGAGCTTTTAAATCTTCTAAATTTGCTCTGTAATCATAATCATAAGAAAGTTCATTTGTCATACCATATAAGAAACAATTATCCTCACTATAACCATATATCAGGCATGCACAACTTCCTTGCCAATTCCAATTTGGAATATCATATTTTACAATGACAACATAATATTGACCGTCCTGATAAATCAGCTCTCCGTTTAAATTCGGAATTTCGCCATAGCTGCTGTAAATATCGCTCTTAACTTCTTTGCAGGCAAGATCTTCTGCCCATGAATTTCTTCCTATAGCACCAACGGTATTATTAAATCCCTCTGTCCTTATTTCTTCAGCTCGCTTTACACCATCACTTATACCACAAATAACAGCTATTACACATAAAATAACATAAGCAGCAAGTATAAACATCAACAGTTTTTTAACCCATTTATTATTATATATCTTCTTACTCTTAATGCTTTCTGTTTGATTTGTTTCAATCATTTTTCCGCATTTTACGCAAAACTTTGCATCATCTATATTTTCATTTCCACAATTGGTGCAATATTTAGACATGAAAGTCATCCCCCCAACGTATAATATTGTTAATAAAATAATTATAGACGCTCTGTATCTAAAAGTCAATAGACAGAAACTGTCTATGGTAAAGTATCCTTGGGTGATTAAATGGAATTAACAATAGGTGAAAAAATTCGGGCATTAAGAGAAGACCTCGATATGAATCAAACAGAGCTTGGAAATGCATTAAATATGAGTCAAAGAAAAATATCCTATATGGAATGCGGCAAATATCCCCCAAGCGTCGAAGATTTATATGCAATCTGTAACTATTTCGGTATCTCCTCAGATTATTTTCTCGGTTTGAAAAAAGGTTTAAAATATCCGGAAAGATAAAAATGAAGCTCTGACAAATGTCAGAGCTTCTTTTTGTTGCGGCATTGACCTATTTTCCCGGGAGGCTGCCCTCCAAGTATTTTCAGCACGAACGGGCTTAACTACTGTGTTCGGAATGGGAACAGGTGGGACCCCGTCGTAATAGACACCGCATATTAAATTAGATAAGAATCGGGCAGAATCGAAATCCTGCCCGATCTGGCTCCCCCTGTCGGGCTCGAACCAACGACCCTGCGGTTAACAGCCGCATGCTCTGCCAACTGAGCTAAGGAGGAATAAGAAAAACAGCACAGTAATGACTGTGCTGTGTCGGCATCGACCTATTTTTCCGGGAGGCTGC
>JAZQUO010000042.1:0-24938 GCA_045631325.1 Oscillospiraceae bacterium | reverse complement strand
TATGCTTTATAAAGAATTTTTACGGAGGATTTTTTTGATGAATTACATATATCTTCTTCTCGGCGTTGTTCTCGGAATTGTTTTCCTTGGAAGAGCAAAAAACGCAAAAAACCACAAATTTGTTCCCTACGAAGCAAAAATGAAACTTAAAACAAAAAAGACTGTCGATCAATATGATGAATGGTGCGCAAAAGAAGCTCTCGGATGCAGACTTGTCGGAACCGGTTTTATTCTTTTCGGTCTTTCCGCAACCTTTATGGACAGCAACGTTGCGATCGGCAACGTAATTTCCGTTGTTTCCCTTGTTATTTTTGTTGTCGGTTTTATAATGCGAATCATTAACAACAAAAAGCACCTCGGACATTATTTCACTAAATAATAAAAAGCAAAAAATCCCGTCGAAAGACGGGATTTTTTTGAAACCGGCGCAACCTTTTTCTTTTTTCTGCGTGTTATATTGCTGAAAGGAGGTTTTTGAATTGGAAGATTTAAAAATAATAGAAATGTTTTTTGAAAGAAAAGAATGTGCTATTACAGAAACAGAAAGAAAATACGGCCGTTATCTTTCAAAAATCGCTTATAACATTCTTTTTGATACCGAAGACAGCGAAGAATGTGTCAACGACACCTATATGAAAGCTTGGAATTCGATTCCTCCTCAGCAGCCGGAAATTCTTTCAACCTTTCTTGGAAAAATAACAAGACACCTTGCGATAGACCTTTTCCGTAAAAAACACGCAGAAAAACGAAAAAATTCCGAATATGCTCTTTCTCTTTCGGAACTTGATGAATGTATTCCGGATAAATTTTCCGCGGAAAAGGAAATTGAACAAAAAGAACTTTCCGAAAGTATAAACCGCTTTCTCGCCTCTCTTTCAAAAGAAAACCGCGATATTTTTGTCTGCCGCTATTTTTATTCCGATTCAATAAAAGAAATTGCCTCCTTTTTCAAAAGCAACGAATCAAAAATAAAAAGTTCACTTTTCCGAAGCAGAAAAGCGCTTAAAGAACACCTTGAAAAGGAGGGTTTTTATTTATGAAATCCGAAGATATTTCCGAAGCAATGAATAGCATCAGCGATGAATTTATAGAATCCGCAAACGAAAGAAGAAAACCGAAAACAAAAAAATCCGCATGGGTAAAATGGGTTTCCGCCGCCGCGGCAATAGCGATCATCTGTTTTGCCGGAGCAAAAGTTTTTTATGAACCGGAAATCGAACCGGAACTAAACGATAATCACGTCGGCGGAACCGGAACCGAATACGGCGGAACTCTTCCTCTCCTTGAATATATCGAAAGTAATACAACAGCTTACGGTTTCGAAGGTTATATGGCTTATGATATTTCCGAACTTTCTAACGGAAACCCCTGGAACGAAGATATGCTCTTCGAAACTCTTCCGGTTTTCCGCAACAATTCATATAACGAAGTGGGCATAGCCTACCCCGGAATCGGCGAAGAAGCCATGAACAAAAAACTTGAAAACATCGCCGAAAAAATCGACCTTGAAATGCAGGGAATCATTGAAGCAACCTATGTTGGCGATTTTTCTTCCGGAAGCGGAATTCCTGATGATTTTATAACCGATATCAAGGCGGATTTCGGAAGCTTCACCGTTGAAATCCAATCCAACGGCGGCGTTGTTGCAACTTACAACGGTTTTGACGGAGCGGAACTTCCGGAAGAATACAGCTTCACTTACAGCGAAACAACCGAAGGCGAAGCATATAAAACAATAGCATATCTTTATGAAAATTACGGCGATATAATCGGTCTTGCGGAAGCAACTTTTGTTACTTCAAAAGAATATACTTTTTCCGGAGAGGAAATCCGCGATTACAGAATCTACGATTTTTCCGGTGACGAAATAAACGATATGCTCAATTTTTCTTTTAACGAAGTTCAGCTTGCTCCGAACGACGAAGGAAAACTGATGCTCATAAGAGTTAACGACAAACTTTCCTGCGGTGAAAAAATCGGCGATTATCCGATAATTTCCGCCGAGGAAGCAAAAGATATGCTTCTTGAAGGAAGATATATCACAACTGTTCCCTATGAAATGCCGGGAAAGAAATATATTGCAAGAACCGAACTAATTTACCGCAGCTCAATCAGCGAAAACATCTGGATGCCCTATTACCGGTTCCTTGTTGAACTTCCGGAAATGGCACAGGAAAACGGACTTAAAAATTTCGGCGCGTATTACGTTCCGGCGGTTCAGATGGATTATATATCTGGTCTTCCACTCTGGAACGGAAATTTCAACTAAAAAAAACACCCGCAGATTTCTGCGGGTGTTTTTTATTATTTTATCTGTAATCGTCCATTTCAAAGGTGAAGGTTCCGACTTCGCCGAATTCATCGTATTCGATTTCTTTTCCGGGAACAACGGCGCCAACGCTATGGTAAAGAGGAGTTACCTCGACCATTTCGCCTTTATTTTCCATCCAGTCAAGGCGGCAGAGAATAACGCTTGTGCAAATATAGTAGATATCTACGATATCTTTTTTCATTGCAACGTAATCCGCGCCTTCGTGAGAATAACAAAGAGCTGCGCAGGGTTCTTCCCCTTCAATAAGGCTTTTTATTTTCCGGATTATTTCGCCGTCTTTTCCGTCTTTGATAAGTTCGTTTTTGATAAATTTTGCAATCCTCAGATAATTTTCTTTTCCGGATTTTTCAAGTCCGTCTTTTTCAAGAATATCAAAAACGTTTGAATCTTCCGGAAAACCTTCAATTAAAAGCGCAAGCGGGTTTTCCTCAACAGCTTTGCGATAGGTCATAAGACTTACTGTTTCGCCTTCTTTGATTTTTCCTTCAACAAAAGGAATAATCGGGTCGTAGCTGAAACGGATATATTCTTCACCGAAAAGCGGAGATTCTTCATAAAGCGTTTTTTCGTGATTATCAAGCGGTTTTCCGTCGTTGCGTACAACTCTGTAAAGTTCAGGAGCTTTGCACTCTTTTGACGCAGAAAAAAGCATTCCTACCGTTTCAGAAAGAAGATTTTCGGTTTCCTCTGCCGGAAGTTCCCCTCTGTTTCCAAGTTTAGAAAGCTTTCCGGAAAGTTCTTCCGCATCTGTTTTATTAAGTTTTTCAATAGCTTCTTCGTATCTCATTTTTAAACCTCAATAGCTAAAATCGATTTCTTCGGAATCGCTTAAAATTCCGACAATAAAGAAAAAGTATTCCGGAACTTTTCCGTTTTCGATCCAAAGGATCTTTGTATCAAAAAGTTCTTCCGCGGTTTTAACAACGTTTCCGCCGATTGCATCAAGCGCAGGACGGATTTCGTCTTCGTGGCGGCAGGGTTTTCCTTTCGGGCGGGTGCAGCGCTTGCATTTTGCGCAATGTCCCCCGTCAAGAGCGAAAGAACCCGGGTTTGCTCTTTCAACTCCCAAAATCCATTTGCTTGCAATAATATAGTTTTGATGGCGGATTCCGAGAACAAGATTATCAATTTCTTCCTCGGTCATTCCGTGCTCAACTATATCATCATCAAGATGCATCTTAAAAGAAAAAAGATGAAGATATTTATATGCGTTCCAATATTTTTCCTTAACGTCAAAGGCATATGGCGGGCAGCCCCATTTTGCGCCGAAATTCGGACAGAATTTGCAGCATTCTATAAAACGCTCGACCTCAACAAAATCCTTTACGTAATCTTCGGTAAGGATTTTATGATATCCGCGTTCGATGGATTTTATTCCTTTTGCTTTTCTGAAGCGAAGCATTTTTTCATCTCACTTTATATTAAAACTAAAAGATATAATAACATAAACCGCAGTTTATTGCAAATTTTCGGCAAGTTTTTCCAAAACGACACGATAAGCGGGCGCATAAGCTTTTCTGTATTCTTCGCTGTGGCTTACCATTTCGCCGTTATAACCGGAAAGATATTCCAAAAGATATTTTTCCGAAAAAGGAGTTCTTCCCTCTTTTGCGAGTTTTTTAAGAACTTCTATTTTCGGTTCAAGTTCTGTTTTTTCGCCCAAATTTGCGCTTTCCATAAAAATTTCAGCAATTTTTTCTTCCGGAATCCCCTTTGCTTTTGCCTTATGCAAATCAAGGCGGAAGTATCCCCCGCCTATCGGTTCATAAAGCTGAGCACCGAAATCAGATGCAGTTTCATCAAGTTCCTTTTTGAGCATGCTCAAAGCGAAATTCTTGTTTTTAACAAGATGTCCGCATCCGAAAGCGCTTTGGTAACAAAGCTTTACCGCATCAACCGGCATCATAAGCGGATATTTTTCAAAATGATAAAGCAGAATCTTTTCAAAATCCTCCAAAAAATCCGCCTCCCCCTGCGGTATAATTGATTCTTGACTTGATGTAGTATAATATTAATATATCATAAATCAATTTATTTTTACAGAGGTTTTGATGAATCATATTTTTTCTTTTAAAGGGATAATCGGTGTTTTAGAACGATTTTTCGCTCTTAAAATGAACCGGGCTTCTGCCGCCCTTTCGTATTATCTGATAATGACTCTTTTTCCGATGCTTATCTGCGTTCAATGGATTTTAAGTGCTATCGGAGAAGATATAGTTGCATTTCTCGAAAATTTTTCCGAAATCATTCCTCCGGACGTTCTTTCGATTATTGAAGACTATCTTGTTTATTCCGGTTCCCAGTCAAACGGACTTTTGATTATCGGTATTTCGGCCGCAATCATCACCGGTGCTTCCGCTTTCAGGATGCTTTCAAACACTCTCCGCGAAATTTATGAAAGCAAGGGCGGAAACGATGCCGTCCGGTTTGCGTTCAGCTTTCTTTATGCGACAGCTTTTCTTGTTGCGGTTTATATTCTCGGAATCACCGTTATCGGCGGAAGATGGCTTATAAACCTTCTTGAACCTTTTTTTGAAATTACCGGTTTTATAAAGCTTCTTGATATAGCAAATCTTTGGAACTGGTTCCGTTTTGTAATACTCAACGTTGTTTCAACCGGAATGCTCTGGATCGTTTATTATTGCAGCGCATGGAGAAGTCCTTATCGCATTGACGTTCTTCCCGGCGCGGTTTTCGGTTCCCTTGTTTTTACAGTAATGAGCGGATTTTTCTCCTGGTTTATAAGTTCTTCCGTAAACTATTCCGCAATTTACGGTTCCCTCGCTTCGGTCATCATCCTTATGCTCTGGCTTTACCTTTTTTCCAATATAATTCTGATCGGCGCGCTTATCAATAAAGAAATAAGCGAAAACAAAAACGAAAAATCAAAACTCCACGGCGACGTACACCGTTTCATAAAGAAAAAAACTTAAGAAAAAAGCTCCGCTTTAAACAGCGGAGCTTTTGTAATATTCGTCGATAAGTCCGAAAACATCGGAAGGTTTTCCTCGAAGAATAACCCTCGGGGTTTTGTAATATCCGTCAAGGCTGAGATTTATGTTTTCATAATTTCCTGAGCTTATGCGGTAACAAAAAAATTCGGACACTGTTTTAACATCCGCCTTCGGCAAATCGAGAATCACGCAGGTTTCCTCTTCCTTTTTTGAATCGTTCAGCATAAAATCATAGACAATGCTGTTATTTTTTGCGACGATGCTTGGGCGGACAGCAGGATTTTTTATGAACGAATCAACCTCTTCCGGAGTGAAATGCCAGATTCCGTTTATCTTTTCGCCTTTAAGGATTCCGGATGCGATATAGTTACGGATAGTGCGGTCGGTAAGACCGGTTATGAGAGTAAGATGGCTTATAAGATAAAGATTTTCTTCCATTTTGAAAACTCCTTTTTCAAAAATTTCATCCCCGGGGTGTAATTAAATTATAATTCCCGCTCCAATGGATTTCAATTTGAAATATGGTGAGATTTTCATAGATGCAACCAAAAGTTGACATACAGTTGGTAGCACGCAACAGTTTTTTATGGTAATATATAGCCACGGAGGTGATATTGAATGACCCTTGGTGAAAGAATTGCAAATTTAAGAAAAGATTGCGGATATTCCCAAGAATATGTTGCGGAAAGTCTTGGCGTTTCAAGGCAGGCTGTTTCAAAATGGGAAAAGGATTTATCAAGCCCTGATACCGAAAATCTTATAAAGCTTTCTGAGCTTCTTAATACTTCTGTTCAGTTTCTTGCAACCGGAAAGGACTTTTATTTTCCGGAAGGAAAACCCGCTTGGGGAAAGAAGAAAATCAACTTAAAGCGGTCTGTTCTCGTTGTTTTAGTAATTATTACTGCAATGCTTGTTTCAGCTTATGTTCTCATCGGTATTTTCGGACCTGTACCAGTTGATGCAGGCGCTTGTTCCGGTGGTTACAACACTTTTCTTTATGAAAAATACTCTGATGAACTGACATATAAATTTCTCGATAACATTGGCTCTCCGCGTTTTACTTCCGCTGTTCCAACCAACACAGCAATATCCATGAATTATGACAAACAGGATGTTTGGTTCACTTTTGATATTATCTGTCAATCAGAAACAGATAACGAATATATTTACAGGGTCACGTTTAAAGGAAAAAGGATTTGGTATGATACCTATAAATGGACAACTGTTTCAATAGTCGGTTAAAAGACACCCTCCGGAAATTCCGAAGGGTGTCCTTTTTTGCATTACATAAAAAAACGGCGGGAGCAAGCCCCCGCCCTACTTTTAAAGATTCAGATTTCCTGCTTTGCTTTATAGATTCTTTCAAGGGTCTGCTCAAGAACGCGTTTCGGGCAGGCGATATTGATTCGCTCGAATCCTATTCCGCCTTCGCCGAAGACATAGCCTTCGTCGAAAATTGCCTCTGCTTTATGTACCATAAAGTCCTCCTGTTCCTCTTTGGTCATACCCCATGCTCTGAAATCGAGCCACATGAGATATGTTCCCTGAAGGCGGTGGACTTTGACTTCCGGCATATTCTCCGCAACGAATTCTTCAACAAATTTTCTGTTTCCGTCAAGGAAAAGAAGAAGCTCATCAAGCCATTCTTCGCATTTATCGTATGCAAGTTCACAGGCTTTATATCCGAAGATGTTGAGGGAGAAATATCCCCTTGCGGAAGTCATCCTGTTTCTGTATTCCTCGTTGGGAATAAAGATATTGGAAGTCTGGAGACCCGCAAGGTTGAATGTTTTGCTCGGTGCAGTGCAGATTGCGCAGTTATTGAGATATTTTTCCTCGAAAGTACCCATGGAAACATGCTCAAATCCCGGCATTATGAGGTCAAAATGGATCTCGTCGGAAATAATGAAAACGTTGTTTTCAAGGCAGATTTTCGCAAGTTTAAGAAGTTCCTCTTTTGTCCAGATTCTTCCGATGGGATTATGCGGACTTGAAAGAATACAAAGGGTCGTTTCGGGTCTTGCGGCTTTTTCGGCAAAATCCTCGAAATTGATTCTGTATTCGGTTCCCTCAAGAATAAGTTCGGAACCGAGAACGGTTCTTCCGTTTGCCTCAACACTTGAATAAAAAGGATAATAAACCGGAGTAAGCATAAGGACGGAATCGCCGTCTTTGGTGAAGGCACCGACCATTTCCTTGATTGCCGGAACAACTCCCGCGGTCATTACAAACCATTCCTTTTTCGGAGAAAATCCGTGACGGCGCTCCATCCAGGAAATTACGCTTTTATAGTAATTTTCGGTTTCGCCGGTATAACCGAGGATTATATTATCAAGATAATCTTTAAGACCTTCGATTATTGCGGGAGGATTTTTAAGTTCCATATCCGCAACGGAAAGCGGAACAATTCCGTCTTTTGCCTCGGGAAGCTGGGCATACATACCTTCCCATTTGTGGGAACCGGTGTTTCTTCTGTTAACAAGGGTTTCAAAATCGTATTTCATTTTGTTCTCCTTATTCTTCAATGCCTTCCATTTCTTTTTCAACGGAAGCTTCGCAGGATTTCATTGCTTCAAGAGTTTTTTCAAGGAGCTCTCCGAGTTCCCATCCAAGACGTTCCGCACCGAGTTTTATAACATCGCGGCTGCAGCCTGCTGCAAACTTCTTATCCTTGAATTTCTTTTTAAGGCTGGAAACATCCATATCCATGCAGCTTTTTGAAGGACGCATTTTCGCGGCAGCCCATACAAGTCCGGTAAGTTCATCTGCGGCAAAAAGCACTTTTTCCATCTGATGTTCCGGCTCAACGTCGGAAGTCATTCCGTAAGCATGGCTGCAGACAGCATGGATGAATCTGTCGTCAAATCCTGCTTCACGAAGAAGTTCCGGTGCTTTCACGCAATGTTCTTCCGGCCAGTTTTCAAAGTCAACGTCGTGAAGAAGTCCGACGGTTGCCCAGAAATCCGCTTCATCACCGTATCCAAGTTCGTTTGCGAACCAGCGCATAACGCCTTCGACAGTATAAGCATGGCGGATATGGAAAGCAACTTTGTTATATTTTTTAAGAGTTTCGACAGCATTTTCCCTGTTCATATTTTGTCCTCCGTTGGGGTCTTCCGGCAATCAGCCGAGATCTGCAAGTTTTTCAACGACCGGATCAAGCCAGTTTTCTTCGCAATATTCAATATCGCCTGCGTCGCATTTTGCTGCAACGGAAGGATCCATCGGAATTTTTGCGGTTACCGGAATTCCGTATTTTTCTGCAATTTCATCAATATGGCTTTCGCCGAAGATGTTATGAACTTTTCCGCAATCCGGGCATCTGAAACCGGACATGTTTTCTACAACCGCAAGAACCGGAATATCCATCATTCCGGCCATTTTGACCGCTTTTTCAACGATCATTCCCACAAGTTCCTGTGGAGAAGTCACAACAACGATTCCGTCAACGGGAAGGGACTGGAAAACGGTAAGCGGAACGTCGCCGGTGCCCGGAGGCATATCGACAAACATATAGTCAACGTCGTTCCAGACAACGTCCTGCCAGAACTGTTTAACGGTTCCGGCAATAACCGGTCCGCGCCATACAACGGGTTCGGTTTCGTCCTGGAGAAGAAGGTTTACGGACATTACTTCAATTCCGGTTTTGGAAAGTTCCGGAATGATTCCTGCGGCGGAACCGGTTGCTTTGTTTGTGATTCCGAATGCTTTCGGAATCGAAGGGCCGGTTACGTCCGCATCAAGAACCGCGGTTTTAAAACCTTTTCTCTGCATATTTGCTGCAAGAAGAGAAGTTACAAGAGATTTGCCTACGCCGCCTTTTCCGCTTACAACACCAATTACATGTTTAATGTCGGAAAATTCGTTCTGATCAACAAGAAAACTTTCGGGAGTCTGTGCAGATGAACATTTATGTGCGCAATGTTCACAGTCATGATTGCATTCGCTCATTTTTATATATCTCCTTTTCGGTAATTTGCGTACCTTATTAGTATAACACTTTATCGAAGAAAAGTTAATATGTTAAAAAATTATTTTTATTTTTTTAAAATAGTGTCGCTTTTTGTAAAAAAATATGATATAGTCATAGAGTATTTATAAATGTTCCTTAGGAGAGTGTTTAAATTGGCTTCAACTGCTGTTTTCGGCGTATCTTTTGTTGACGTAAAAGGTTTTCCTTTCGGAAAATATATTCCCACCGGAACCAACCTCGGCAATGTAAAAATCGTTCACGGAGGCGTTTCCAGAAACGTTTGCGAAGACTTCGCAAATGTCGGAATGCCCGTTAATTTTGTAAGCGTTGCGGACCATACCCCCATCGGTCTTGACGTTGTTGATCATCTTCAGAATATCGGAGTCGGAACAGATTACATCACAATGGTTCCCAGCGGCGGCGTTGGAATGTGGCTTGCAGTAATGGACGAAAAGGGCGATCTTGCAGGTTCCACAAGCCAGATGCCCGACCTTGAAGCTCTTCAGTCCTTCATCGGAGCAAAAGGCGAAGAAATTGTAAGAAATTGCGAAAATATCGTTCTTGAAATCGACACCAACGAAGCAATCGCAGAAAAAGTTCTTTCTCTTGCTGAAAAATATAATAAAAAAGTCTATGTTATTGTCGGCAACCTCAGCGTTATCGGTAAACGCCCCGATTTTTTAAGCAGAGTCGACTGCTATATCTGCAATGAAATCGAAGCAGGAAAATTCTTTGAGATGGATCTTAAAGAATATAATCCCGAACAGATGCTTGATGTTGTAAAAGAAAAATCCGCGGAACTCAAAGTTCCTTCAATGGTAGTTACTATGGGCAAAGACGGCGCCGTTTTCTATGACAGCAGAACCGGTGAAGAAGGACATTGCCCCTGCCTCCCCTGCAACCTTGTTGATACCACCGGCGCAGGCGACGCTTTCCTTTCCGGAACCGTTATGGGACTTACCAAAGGATACAATCTTGCAAAAGCCGTTAAAGCCGGAACCTATCTTGCTTCCGCAACTATCCAGGTTGCAGAAAGTTCCTGCCCCAAGAACCCGAAATTCTTCGACCAGTTTGAAGATTGATTTTTCAGAAAATAACGTAGGCAGACGGATGAAACCGTCTGCCTTTTTGTTTAAGGAGGATCGTAATGGATTTTAAAGAACTTTATGAAATAAAAGACGAAATTGAACAGATCAACCGAACTTACGATATTTTTGACGAGGAACACAGACTTTCTTCAAAAGCCGCAAGGATCGAATTTCTTACCACCGTAAAATATATTGAAAAATATCTTGAACCCGGAATGAAAATTCTCGATATCGGAGCGGGCGCAGGAGAATACAGCCTTTATTTCGCGGAACAAGGTTATGACGTTTCCGCCCTTGAACTTGCGGACAGCAATATTGCCGCTTTCCGCAGAAGAATAAAACCGGAACATAAAATCGAACTTATTCAGGGTAATGCCGTTGACCTTTCGCACTATCCCGACGAAAGTTTCGATATCGTTTTGATGTTCGGACCGCTTTATCATCTCCACAATGAGGAAGACAGACAAAAAGCCATTGCGGAAGCAAAACGCGTCGCAAAGAAAGACGCCGTTCTTTTCTTTGCTTTTATCGGAAACGATATGATTTTCATAACGGAACTCAATTACGATTCCGATTACATTAAAAACGGCGATTTTAACAGGGAAACCTTTAAAATGGATGACTTTCCTTTTGTTTTCCATACGGTTGACGGCTGCAGAAAAATTCTCCGAAACGGCGGAATAAAAATTCTTCACGAAGTTGCTTCCGACGGCGTTTCCGAACTTATGGCGGAAAAGATAAACAGCCTCGATGATGAAGATTACAAAATTTATCTCCGCTATCATTATTATTGCTGTGAAAAACCGGAAATGCTTGGAAGGAGCAACCACCTTTTGTTTGTCGGAAAGAAGTGAAAAAAATGAAAATCATTGCAAAACTTACGGATAAAACAGTGCTTGGAACAGAAGGTATTTCTTCCTCTGCACCGAGATATACTTCAAGGGCGATTCTACGTAATCCCGAAGGTGAATTCGCCGTTATGTTCATGAGAAAATACGGAATCTATCTTCTTCCGGGAGGCGGAATAGATCCGGGCGAAGATGAAGAAACGGCTCTCAGACGCGAAATTCTTGAAGAAACCGGATGTTCCTGCGATTATATCAGCGAAATCGGAATTGTTGAAGAAAACCGCGCCCATAGAGATTATACTCAGATTTCTTTTTACTATTTTGTTAAAACAAACGGAAAAGTTGCCGAACCGAATTTTACCGAAAGCGAAATTGAAACCGAAACCGAGGTCCAGTGGCACGGTTTTGAAGAAATTTGTAATCTTATTGAAAATTATCCCGCCGAAACAAACCGCCAAAAATTCCTTAAAGCAAGGGATATGGCGATTCTTGATGAATTTAAAAAATTTTTTCTCCATAAAGATATAATTCTTCACTGCATGAAAAAATCCACATGGGAAGAACGCAAAAATAAAGACTTCTGGGGCAGGCGCAACATTGATGCGGAAGGATTTATCCATTGCTCCCGGCCGGAATTTTTCTGGCGGGTCGCGCCGAATTTTGATGGAATTGAAGATGAAATGGTTATTATTTGCATCGACGAAAACAAACTTTCCGCAAAAACAAAATATGAGGACGGCGACAACTGCGGAAGAAGCTATCCCCACGTTTACGGAATGATAAACAACTCCGCGGTAACGGCAGTTCTTCCCTTTTTGCGCGGGAAAAACGGCTGGATCAAAAATCCGGAACTTGAAAAATTTGAGGATAAATAAAATGGAAATCATCAGAGTAAAATACGGCACAGATTTATATAAAAAACTCATAGATTACGCGGAAAACTGTTCATGGATCGCCGGAAAACACCTTGCACAGATTCTTCGGGAAAACAATTTTCTTGAATGGGAAGCGGTTTTTGCCGCGGTTTCGGAAGATGAAATAATCGGATTTTGCACCTTTCTCGAAACGGATTATTATCCTAAAAACAGATATTCCCCCTGGATAAGTTCGATTTTTGTAGATAAAAAACACCGCGGAAACAGAATCAGCTTCGCTATGATTGAAAAAGCCGCTGAACACGCAAAACTCTGGAATTTTAATAAAGTTTATATTCCTTCGGATATGACCGGTTTTTATGAAAAATGCGGTTTTGAAAAAATCGACGAACTCGAAAATTACGGCGGAGATATTGACAATATTTTCGTCCGAAAAATTTTGTAACGCCTCATCCGTCAGCTTCACCGACACCTTCCCCCAAAAGGGAAGGCTTTTTATGCTTGAAGATTGACTTTTCTTATGGTATTATATAAAATAGATTAATTTTGACCGGAGGATTTAAAATGATTGGTGCAATAATCGGCGACATTGCCGGAAGCATTTATGAATTCAACAATATAAAAACAACCGATTTCCCGATAATCAGCGAGGATTGCTTTTTTACCGACGATACCGTAATGACAATTGCGGTTGCGGAAGCTCTTATCAAAGGCGAAAGAAACGAAGCAAAAACCGAAAAAGAAATGGTCAAAGCCATGAAAAAATACGGAAAACTTTATCCCGATGCAGGATACGGTCTCCGCTTCAGCGAATGGCTTGCCTCTTCCGACCCGAAACCTTACAACAGTTTCGGAAACGGTTCTGCAATGCGCGTTTCCCCTGTTGCATGGTTTTTCCATAGCCTTGAAAAAGTTGAAAAATACGCAGAAATCAGCGCAAAAGTAACCCATGACCACGAAGAAGGAATCAAAGGCGCAAAGGCAACCGCCGCCGCAATTTATCTTGCAAGAAACGGCAGACCGAAAGATTATATCAAGCGCTATATCGAACTTAAATACAGATATGATTTCAGCAAAACTCTTGATGAGATCCGCCCGGAATATTCCTTTGACGAAACCTGCCAGGGAACTGTTCCGGTGGCTCTTCAGGTTTTCTTCGAAGCGGAAAGCTTTGAGGATACCCTTCGAAAAGCAATTTCCATGGGCGGTGACAGCGACACCCTTGCCGCAATCTCCTGTTCCATCGCGGAAGGTTTTTACCCTGTTCCCGCAGAAATCAAAGAACGCGCAATCGCAAAGCTCGACAAAAAACTTTTGAGCATGCTCAAAAAATGGAACGAAGACCTCAGCGTTTCTTCCAATCCTTTTGAGCACCGTGACATTATGCTTTATGCGGATTACCTTCTCAAAAACCCGAGAACAGTCCGCAAAACCATCCATCATCCGGACACCAACCAGGATTATGTTGTTCCGGAATACAGCGAAACAATGTTCAACTTCATCCGCGATGCTTTTGCTTCCGAAAGATTCCGCCCCGATTATGCCGAAATCCTTGCAAGACATAATATCCGAAGCCATCAGGATATGGTTTGCGAAGTTTGCGACGCTTCCGAAGTTCTTCTTGACGCAATGCTCACCGTAATTATTTCCGGCGAAAGAGTTAAACCCGGCAACGTTGCCTGGGCCGCAGAAGATGGAATCCTCGGCGACATTCTCTTCTATATCCGCAAAAGACAGGAAGAAGAAATCGAAGAATAATTTCTTATAAACAAAAAGCACCCGACCGGCGGTCGGGTGCTTTTTTATGCTTTTATTTTATTGAGTTTTTCCATTACAAGGAACATCGTCAGCGTAAGAATTCCGAGATAATACGGAAGGATTCCCGCGGAAATATTGTTTGCCAGAATTCCGAAAAGAGGCGGCATAAAAAGGCTTCCGAGATATGCGCATGCCATCTGAACTCCTATTATTGCCTGGGATTTGTCTTTTCCGAAATGTGCGGGAGTTGAATGAATGGTGCAGGGATAAATCGGCGCGCAGCCAAGACCCACAAGAACGATTCCAGCCATGGCGGTTTTTTCTCCGAAAGGAAGAAGCATTGCGAGAACGCCCACGGCTATAATTGACTCGCCGAGGCGAATCATATTTTTATCGTTGAGTTTATAAGTTACAAAACCGCTTGCGAATCTTCCGACAGTTATTCCGGAATAGAAAAGAGTTGCCAAAGCGGCGGCGGTTTCTTCCGAAATTCCGTGTTCCATAACAAAATAACTGCTTGCCCAAAGTCCTGCGGTACTTTCAAGGGCGCAATAGCAGAAAAACGCAGTGAAAATCTCCTTCGTTCCCGGAATGGAAAAAATCTCCCTGAAAGAAAGAGCTTTTCTTTTTTCGTGGGTTTCTTCGGAAGGTTTTTCCTCTTTCCAAAGCGGAAGGGTAAAGAAAAGAACCGCAGTGAGAACAATCTGTAAAATTGCCACCCATCGGTAACCGAGATTCCATGTTCCGCCGGTCATTGCCGCCGCAAGAAGATAAGGTCCTGTTGAAGCGCCTATTCCCCACATGCAATGGAGCCAGCTCATATGGCGGCTTGCGTAGTGAATCGCCGCATAATTATTGATTGAAGCATCAACTCCGCCGGCGCCGAGACCGTAAGGAATTGCAAGAAGGCAAAGCATCGGGAATGAATTGCTTACGGAAAAACCGAAAAGCGCCGCAGCGGTCAGGGCAACACTCATTGCGGTGACTTTTCCCGTTCCGAAACGTTTTGTCATCCGGTCGCTCAGAAGGCTTGAAACAATGGTTCCGACACAGATTATCATTGAAATCATTCCGGCATAGGAAACCGGAACGCCGAATTCAAGATGCATTGTAGGCCACGCACCGCCCAGCAGCGCATCCGGAAGACCCAGACTTATGAATGAAATGTATATGATTGCAAGAAGAAAACTTGCCAAAAAAATCACTCCTTTTTTCGGCGGGAGCAAGCCCCCGCCCTACCGTACCATTTTAACACACCTGTCAACTGCGGTAATTTTACCGCCAGTCAATAAATTTGTTGAGTAACTTTACCGGAAGTGTATTCAAAACCGCAAAAAACAATGGTAACATATAGTCAATCGGTACCGAAACAAAAACGGAGATGATTTTTATGAAATCAAATATTAACGAGAATATAAAATTTTACAGAAAAGAAAAAAATTTCACTCAGGAACAGCTTGCGGAAGCAATGGGCGTTTCCGTCGGCGCAGTTTCAAAATGGGAAAGCGGCGCTTCGGTACCGGAACTTTCGCTTATTCTTGAACTTGCGGATTTTTTTGAAATTTCGGTGGATGCACTTTTGGGATATAAAACAAGAAACAATTCCGCAGAAGAAACGGCGGAAAGAATAGATTCCCTTCAGGACGCAAAAAAATATGACGAGGCTATTTCAGAAGCGGAAAAAGCACTTAAAAAATTCCCGAATAATTTTAAAATTGTTTATCAAAGCGCACTCGCATATTTTATGAAGGGCGTTGAATGCTGTGACTGGAATTCCTTTGAAAAAGCTCTTAAACTTTATAAAAATTCACTCACTCTATGCGACGTTCCTGACGAAAAAGGAATAGGTCCCGCAAAAATTCGTATGGAAATGGCTGAAATATACGATTGTATCGGAAAACCCCATGAAGCGGTCGAACTTCTTAAAAAACATAACGATAACGGAATGTATGACGCTCTTATCGGTTATATTTGTTCGTCAAATTTTCCAAACGACCCAAAGGGATTGGACTATCTTTCGGATTCTCTTATCAGCACTCTTTCAACCCTTTTCCATATTGCTTTCGGTTTTGCAAACTATTACGAAAAACTCCGTAAGGATTATAAATCGGCGCTGGATATTTTGCTGATTTATAAGAATATAAACGATATGTTCCGGATTGCAGAAAGGACTTCCTATCTTGACAAAGGAAATGTAATTATTCTTGTTGGTTGTGCAAATCTTTCAGCTAAACTCGGTGACAAAGAAAAGGCAAAAGAATACCTTCTTGAAGCGAAGAAAACAGCTGAAATTTTTGATTTAAATCCCGACTATTCCGCAAGAAATATTAAATTCTATCATAAAGAAAAACCTGCCGTTTCGGGAGATAATTTTGGTGTAACTGCTATGGGAGGCATTGAAAATACCATTGAAATTGAAAAGGACAACATTCCTCTTCTTTATGAAATCTGGCAGGAAATCAAAGAACCAATCGCATAAAAAAAGACCCGCTCCGGCGGGTCTTTTTTTCAGTTGTTTTTATAAGCTTCGTCAACGGATATCATTATTATTTCGTTGAGTTTTGAAATTACAAATTTCTGCGCCTCTTCGCTGTAATAGTTCTTGCTGTATTCCCGGTAATATTTGTTTATTTCCCAAAAATTTTCGATTCCGGTTTTAATTCCTTTTTCGGTCGGAACACGGTTTAGGCTTTTTGTTTTTTCGTCATAGGAAAGCCTTAAATATTCGTTTTCAAGAAGATATTTTGTAATCTGCACCGGGGTTATTTTTTCTCTTCCCGCTGCGTCGTTTATTCTTTTTGCAAGAAGTTTTACTCCGACAGGATCTTTCGTGACTTCGATTCTTTCGATTTCTTCCGGTTTAAAACCGATTTTTCTTATCCTTTTTGCAACGGCATATCCGGTATCGATTATATCCGAAAGCTTTTTTGCGGAAAGAAGTTTTTCAAGACTTGTGAAAGCTTTTGCATAAACTCCGCCGCATTCGCGGATGATCGGAAATTCAAGGCGCTTCCATTCTTCGACTTCAAAACGGTAATAATCCATTCCGTAATTAGCCGAAGGAATGTTCTTTATCTCTTCCCTTTTTATTATTTCCGCACCGCAGATTTTTCCGTAAAAACGGATGCAGCCGTCCTCGTCCCCGAAAGTTCCGGCCGGAAGATAGAGCGCTATATATTCGACCGGAAGCATGTTCTTCGGAACCACCGCCGCCGGAATATGATAAAACTTTTCGGAATAATTGACTTCGAACTGTTTCTGGCTTTTAACTGTTCCGATAAGCACCTCATGTTCCAATTTTTTCACCCGCTTTTATTTCATTACAATAAAAGAATATTCTTTTTATTTCAATCGGTCAAGTTACATAATACATTTTGGCAACCTTGCACAATTTTATCACAAAAATGATATGTAAAACGCCAAAAAAATCTTTTTTTCTTTCATTTTTGTTGATTGCTTACAACTTTTGAATTTTATATCAATTTTTTACAATTAATTTGTAGAAAACAGCCAAAAAGACTTGAATTTTCTTTTAAAAAAGGTTATCATAATTTCATTATTCACAATAAATTAATATTCTATATATCCATTGGATTGGGGGTCATCTTCTATGAAAATTCTTGAAGACAGAATCATCAAAGATGGAATTGTGCGCGCCGGTAATGTCCTGAAGGTAGATTGCTTTTTGAATCACCAGATGGACATTTCTCTTTTCCAGGAAATGGCCGCAGAATGGAAACGCCGCTTTGCTGATAAAAAAATCAACAAAATCCTTACTATCGAAGCTTCCGGAATCGCAATTGCCGCAATTGTTGCAACCGCTTTTGACAATTGCCCCGTTGTTTTTGCAAAGAAAACCGAAAGCCTCAACGTGGACGGCGCGGTTTATTCTTCAAAGGTAACTTCCTTTACCAAAAAACGTACCTATGACGTTTTTGTAAGCCAGAAATATCTCAATCCCGAAGACCATGTTCTCATTATCGACGACTTCCTTGCAGTCGGAAGCGCTCTCAACGGACTTATCGATATTGTAAATCAGTCCGGCGCAACCGTTGAAGGACTTGGAATCGCAATTGAAAAAGGCTTCCAGGGCGGCGGTGATTCCCTTCGCGAAAAAGGTTTCCAGCTTGAATCCCTTGCAATTGTTGAAAAGCTCGATGCTGAAAACAACGTGATCGAATTCCGCGAATAAAAAGTTAAAAACGCGCCCAAAAGCGCATTTTTATAAATTGCTTTAAAAGCAAAAATTTTAGGAGGAAAAACATGAAAAAACTTCTTGCACTTATCCTTGCACTTGTTATGGTTCTCTCTTTTGCTGCTTGCGGCGAAACCCCTGCAGAATCTGACAACGAAAACGGCGAAACCCTTACTGCCGAAAACATCAAAATCGGCTTTGTTCACGTAAGCGACCCTTCCGATATGGGTTACACTTACAACCACGACCTCGGCACCTGGAAAATGGCTGAAAACCTCGGCATTTCCGAAGACCAGATCATCAACAAATACAACATCGGTGAAGACGAAGGCTGCGCAACTGCTATCGAAGAACTTGTTGAAGCAGGATGCGACATCATTTTCGCAACTTCTTTCGGCCACGGTGACTACATGACCGAAGCAGCTGCTGCCCATCCCGAAATCCAGTTCTGCCATGCAACCGGCGCACAGGCAGCAGGTTCCGGCCTTTCCAACTATCACAACTACTTCACCTCCATCTACGAAGCACGTTATCTTGCAGGCGTAGCAGCAGGTCTTAAACTCAACGAAATGATCGACAACGGAACCATCACCGCTGAAGAAGCTGTTATCGGTTATGTTGCAGCATTCTATTTCGAAGAAGTTATCTCCGGCTTCTCCGCTTTCTATCTTGGCGCACGTTCTGTTTGCCCTTCCGCAACCATGATCACCCTTAAAGCTGACTCCTGGTCCGACCCCGTTAAAGAAGGCCAGATCGCACAGTCCCTTATCGACCAGGGCGCTGTTCTCATCAGCCAGCACTCCGATAACCCCTCTCCCGCAACCACCGCTGAAGCAGCAGGTCTCTTCCACTGCGGTTACAACTCTGACATGGCTTCCGCTGCTCCCGCAGCTTCCATCATCTCTGCACGTGCAGATTGGTCCATCTATCTCACCTATGCAGTAACCTGCGTTCTTAACGGCGAAGAAATCGCAACCGACTGGTGCGAAGGTTTCAGCGAAGGCGCTAACTTCGTAAGCCCCCTTAACACCGCTGTTGCAGCTCCCGGCACTCAGGAAAAACTTGACGAAGTTGCTGAAGGCCTTAAAAACGGTTCCGTCCATGTATTCGCAGGCCCCTGGACCGGTGTTCATGTATGGACCGGAGAAGCTTTCGAATGTGCTGAAGGCGAATGGGTTGAAGAATCCAAAGATCAGTCCGCTCCTTATTTCGGCTACATCCTCGAAGGAATCACCCGTCTCGACGCTTAATTTAAAATCAAAAGGGGCCGTTATTCCGGCGGCCCCTTTTTTTACTTTTTCCGATGATGAAAAAACGCAAAAACTTTTTTCTGCGTTTTTTGACCACCGGAATTTTGTGTTTTCCAAAGGTCTTTTTTGAAATATTTTTATCACTTTTGAGAAAGGGTGATTTTTTTGGAAACTGCTGCAATACAGCTTAAAAATCTCACCAAAACATTCGGCAAGGTTGTCGCAAACGACAAGGTTAGCCTTGAAATCCGCCACGGCGAAATTCTTGCTCTCCTCGGCGAAAACGGAAGCGGCAAAACCACCCTTATGAACATGCTTTCCGGAATTTATTATCCGGACGGCGGAGAGATTTTTGTTGACGGAAAAGAAGTTCTTATCGACAATCCGAGAGTTGCTTTCAATTACGGAATCGGAATGGTACATCAGCATTTTAAACTTGTTGATGTTCTTACCGCCGCAGAAAACATGGTTCTCGGTCTTAACGAAAAGGGACGTCTCAACACAAAGGCAATCGGCGAAAAAATGCGCGGAATCTGCGAACAATACGGTTTTCACGTTGATCCGGATAAGAAAATTTACGATATGTCCGTTTCCGAAAAACAGACTGTCGAAATTGTAAAAATGCTTTACCGCGGCGTTGATATCCTTATTCTCGACGAACCTACCGCGGTTCTTACTCCCCAGGAAACCGAAAAACTTTTTGCAATTCTCCGCAATATGAAAAAAGACGGAAAATCCGTCGTTATCATAACTCATAAACTCAACGAAGTTATGGAACTTTCCGACAGAGTTGCCGTTCTCCGCAAAGGTGTTCATGTAGGCGATCTTATAACTTCCGAAACCAACCCTCAGGAACTTACAAACCTTATGGTAGGACACGCAGTAACTCTTAACATTGAAAGAACCCGCTGCGAAAAACTTGTTAAAAAGCTTGAAGTCCGCAATCTTTTTTGCACCAATGATGACGGCGTAAAGGTTCTCGATAACATCAACTTTGATGCTTTCGGAGGCGAAGTTCTCGGAATTGCCGGTATTTCCGGATGCGGCCAGAAAGAACTTCTTGAAGGTATTGCCGGTCTTCAGAAAGTTTCCGGAAATATAAAATTCTATCCCGAAAACAGCAACGAACCGGAAGAGATAAACGGAAAATCTCCGATGGATATTATCAAAAAAGGTATTTCCCTTTCCTTTGTTCCCGAAGACCGTCTCGGAATGGGTCTTATCGGAAACATGGACCTTGCGGACAACATGATGCTCCGCAGCTATAACAAGGGAAAATCTCCTTTTGCAGACAGAAAAACTCCTGCGGAACTTGCTGAAAAAGTTGTTGATGAACTCGAAGTTGTAACCCCCGGAATAAACGTTCCCGTAAGGAACCTTTCCGGCGGCAACGTTCAGAAAATTCTTGTCGGACGCGAAATCGCTTCGGAACCTTCCGTTCTTATGAGCGCCTATGCCGTCCGCGGACTCGATATCAACACTTCCTACACAATTTACAACCTTATGAACGAACAAAAAGAACGCGGTGCCGCTGTTATCTATGTCGGCGAAGATCTTGACGTTCTTATCGAACTTTGCGACAGGATCCTTGTTCTTTGCGACGGCAAGGTAAGCGGAATTGTTGACGGAAGAAAAACCACCAAAGAGGAAGTCGGTCTTCTTATGACAAGCCTCGGCGGAGCAAAGGAGGATGTTAAGTAATGACAACTGATGCTGTAAAAAAAGAACCTTTTGTCCGAATTGCAAAACGTCCGGAAGTTTCTCCGAAAAAGGCGATGCTCATCAGGTTTTCTTCGATTCTTGTCGCTCTTCTTCTCGGCGGACTTATTATACTTGCTCTCGGATTCAATCCCGCAGCAGTTTACGGCGACATTGTGAAAGGTTCCCTTCTTTCCGGAACCGCCCTTAAAGCCACCGCAAAAATTGCTGTTCCGCTTCTCGGTGCTTCCCTTGCAATAGCTCCCGCATTCAAAATGAAATTCTGGAACTGCGGTGCCGAAGGACAGATCACCGTCGGAGCAATTGCCTCCACATATTTCGCTCTCAATCTTGTGGGCGATCTTCCCCGCCCCGTTTTCTTTGTGGTAACTTTTGCAGTTTCCGCATTGATCGGCGGTCTCTGGGGACTTATCCCCGCTTTCTTCAAAGCGAAATGGGGTACAAACGAAACCCTTTTCACCCTTATGCTCAACTATATCGCAATCGGTTTTGTAAAATATCTCCGAATCGGTCCCTGGATGGATAAAGGCCAGATGTTCCCCAAAGTTCCGATGTTCGACCGTGCCGCAAGACTTCCCGATGTATTCGGCGTACATATCGGCTGGATAATCATTCTTGCGCTTGTAATTTTCATTTACGTTTACATGAAGCACACAAAACACGGATACGAAATCGCCGTTGTAGGCGAAAGCATTTCCACCGCAAGATATTCCGGAATGAACGTTCCCAAAGTTATCATGAGAACCATGTTCCTTTCCGGTGCAATTGCAGGTATTGTCGGTTGGATGCTTGTTTGCGGAACAAACTACACTTTGAGTGACACCACCGCAAACGGTTACGGTTTCACCGCAATTGTTGTTGCATGGCTTTCAAAACTTAATCCGTTTGTAATGGTACTTATTTCCGCTTTCCTTGCTGTTCTCAGAAAAGGTTCCAACACTATTCAGACCAACTTCGGAATTCCCGCTTCCGCTTCGGATGTTCTTACCGGACTTATTCTTCTTTGTATGCTCGGAAGCGAATTCTTTATAAATTATCGCTTTGTATTCCGTAAAAAAAATGTTGGAGGTGACGATTAATGGATACTTTTCTCAGCTTTATCGTCGCGGCCGTTCTCGCCTCAACTCCTCTTCTTTTAGGAACTCTCGGTGAAATTCTTACCGAAAAAAGCGGCCACCTCAACCTTGGTGTTGAAGGTATGATGTTCATGGGCGGTGTTGCCGGTCTTGCCGGAACTTATTATTATGAACAGGCTGTCGCTGAACCCAACAAATTTGCCGCTGCAGCAATCGGCATTATATGCGCTTTCCTCTGCGCAATGTTCGGCGCTTTTATCTACAGTTTTCTTACCATAACCCTTCGTGCAAACCAGAACGTAACCGGTCTTGCTCTTACAACTTTCGGAACCGGTTTCGGTAACTTTTTCGGAGAAATTATGGGTACCGCCGCCGGCGGTTATGTTTCTGTCGGAAACGTAATCAAAGCTGCTTTCAATGACGGAATCCCCGTTCTTAAAGATATTCCTTTTTTCGGAAAACTCTTATTCAATTACAGCTTTATGGTCTATCTTGCCCTTGCAATTGCCGTTCTGCTTGCATATTTCCTTACAAAAACAAGAACCGGTCTTAATCTTCGTGCTGTCGGCGAAAGCCCCGCAACCGCAGACGCAGTCGGTATCAACGTAACTCTTTACAAATATCTTGCAACCTGTATCGGCGGCGGAATCTCCGGTCTCGGCGGTCTTTATATCGTTATGAATACCGCAAACGGAACCGGCGGTGTCTGGGTACACAACAGCATAAGCGGTTACGGATGGCTTGCTGTTGCAATCGTAATTTTTGCAACATGGAGTCCCCTTAAAGCAATTATCTGCGCTTTGGTAATCGGATCTCTTTCCGTTCTTCCTTATTATTATCAGATCCCGTTCATCCACTCCGCAATTTACGAAATTTTCCCTTATCTTGCAACCGTTGCTGTTCTTATCATGATTATTTTCCGCAAAAAGAAAAGCAATCTTCCCCCCGCAAGCCTTGGTCTTGCATATTTCCGCGAGGAAAGATAATTCAAAAATTCCAAAAGAACGCCCGCCTTTGCGGGCGTTCTTTTTTTCATCATTTCATCATATTTCTACCGTTTTCGATGATAAAACATTCAAAAACGGCTTTAAAATAATAACTTTTTGTTAATTTGCTTGAATTTCAAGCAATTTTATTGTATAATTTACTATGTATTATTATGAAAAGTGAGGTGCATACTTATTGTCTGTTAAACCTGCCGACAAAGAAAAGGCAAGTTTTGATTCAAATCTTGAGTATCTGTATCTCCGTATTTACGAGTTTTTATATTTGACAGGAATTCGTTTTCTCCGTCAGATTCGCGGCGTATACCATTTCGCCGTAAATCAGATCATATATATCAAAGACAATATAAAGGACTGGTTCTTCCGCACAGGAAGACGTTTTTACAGTTCTTTGAGAAATGTTTTAAGCGGAAAATATCACGCATTCCTTTCTTACAGCAATAAAGCGGCCGATGCTTTTGAAGTTCTTCGAAACAGCAAAGAAAAAAGTTCCGAAGAAAAAATCCAGGCTTTTAAAAATCTTCTCTGGTGCTGGGGAATCCTTGTCTGGAAAATTTTCTGCACAATTTTCAACTATGCCGCACCGGTTTGCGCCGCAATTCTTCTTGTTGTAACTTTCCAGTATTTCAACTCTCTTGAATACGGACTTTCCTTTGAATCCAACGGAAAAAATCTTGCTTACATAACCGACGAAAGCGTTTATAACAAAGCAGAACAAATTATCCGAAGCCGAACTTCCGCAGAAATGACCGATATCGGAAACGTTGCTCCGCAATTTTCAATCGTTCCGGTAAGCAGTCTTGAACTTACCGAAGCGGAAGATCTTGCAAACATAATCCTTAAAAACTCCGGTCAGAGCGTTTATGAAGGATACGGACTTTATATCGACGGCGAATTTGTCGGTTCAACCGACGAATCCGACAACCTTCTGACAATTCTTGATGAATACCGCGAACAGTTCCGCGAAGAAGGCGACACCGAATCCAAACTCCAGTTCAAACAGAACGTTGCTCTCGTTGACGGCGTTTATCCCACTTCTTCGATCAAAGCAACTTCCGAATTCAGACTTCTCATCAACAGCGAAATTGAAGGCGAAAAATATCACGTTGTTGCCGCGGGTGAATCCCCTTCCCTTATCGCATCGATGTATGATCTTTATTACCAGGAACTTGTTGCGATGAACCCTTCTCTTTCCGAAAACGCAACCGTAAGAGTCGGCGACGAACTTGTTGTTTCAAAATCCGTTTCCTATCTTAACGTAACAAGCACAAGAAGAGAAGTTTATACTGAGGAAACTCCTTTCCCGACCAACTATACCAAGAATGACAACTATTATACAACCTATTCAAAAGTCACCAAAGCAGGCGTTAAGGGCGAACAGCTTGTTACAGCGCTTGTAACTTACGAAGACGGTGTTGCCGTTTCCCGCCAGATTCTTGCAACGGAAGTTACCAAAGAACCCGTTGCACGCGAAATGGTTGTCGGAACAAAGAACCCGATTTATGCCGTAGGAAATTCCGCCGGAACAAGCAAAGGCTTCATCTGGCCCACCAACAAAGCCGGAGCTTATGTAAGCTGCGGATTTATGGGATATAAAGGCCATACCGGTATGGATATCACCGGTACCGGACACGGTTCCAACATCTACGCTTCCGCCGCAGGCACCGTTGTTAAAGTTGTAAACGGAACCAGAGGTTACGGAAAATACATCATTATCAACCACGGCGACGGAATCCAGACCCTTTATGCTCATTGCAGCAAGCTTTATGTAAAGCAGGGTCAGTACGTAAACCAGGGCGACGTTATTGCCGCAATGGGTTCCACCGGTAACTCCACCGGTACCCATCTTCATTTCGAAATCCGAAT
>JAZQUO010000041.1:0-14258 GCA_045631325.1 Oscillospiraceae bacterium | reverse complement strand
AACTTTTTACATTGCTCTGCTTATGAAAATGTAATTTTCTGTTGGGTAATGCACCAACAGTCTATCATTGATTCCATCGTAGAAAAACTGGATACACAAAGCTGCGATGTGAAATGTATTTCGCTTATTGCTGACGAAGCCAATTTACGCAAGAGATTAACAAAGGATGTGGAGAGCGGTATTCGAGTTAAGGATATAATAGAAAGAAGTATAACAAGAATACCGATGTATGACACACTCAACACGATTAAAATTGACACCAACGAAAAGACCGTGGCTATGATTGCCAACGAAATCAAGCTGCTTTGATGTTGTCAAATTCCAATTTGCCTAACTGGCCATGGTTTCACTTTTGCGCCTATGGTTTCATTTTCAAGTGAAACCTTTTGAAACCCTGTGAAACCGTATCATTATTATCAAACTAAATCATATAAGACCGATCATTTTGATACGAAAGTATCCGAATGGTCGGTCTTTTTATTTACCGTTTTATGAATCTATGATATAATCAGTTAAACAATCTTGAATTTATTGAGGAAATGTATGTTGGAACTTATAAAAAGATGTCCTGAATATGTGGCTGGGTATAAAGAATATTGTCAGGAAATGTATGATAACAACGTCACCTATTTCAGACCCACAAATCCAAAGAATATTGATGAAGATTGGTTTGAACGCACAAAGCCGCTTTATGACAAGAAGGAAAAGGGAATGCTTGAGGGATATCCCAAAGGCTTTCATTATTGGGCGGTCGACAACGGAAAATTCATAGGAGAATTTCAGCTCCGGACCGAATTTCCCGAAAAAGTAATGCAGGAAATCGGAAGCATTGGTTATGCGGTAAGAGTATCGGAACAAGGAAAGGGATACGGCAAAGAGATTCTTCGCCTTGGGTTGGAACTCGCAAGGCGGCACGGAATGGAAAAGGTGCTTCTGACGATCAACGATGAAAACGAAGCTTCCATTCACGTGTGTGAAGCATTGGGCGGTATCTTGAAAGATACCGTAGAAGCATATAACGATGCGGAAGGACAGCATTTGTTAAGACGATATTGCATAACCCTTTAATTTTACAGGTGAACAGATGACGAAACATATTGCAAATATACTCACCTGCTGCCGCATTTTCGGCAGTATTTTGCTGCTGTTCTTCCCTGTATTTTCCATTGCATTTTATATCATATATCTCTTTTGCGGATTCAGCGATATGGTGGACGGAACAATCGCCAGAAAAACAAACAGTACCGGTAAGTTCGGAAGCCAACTGGATACCTTTGCCGATTTTGTTTTTGTGGCGGTATCTTTGTTTAAGCTGCTACCGGCAATTTCTGTTTCCCGATGGTTGTGGATATGGGGCGGCGTGATTGCGGCTATCAAAATCAGTAATATCATATTGGGATATCTTTTCGAAAAACAATTTATATCCTTTCATACAATTATGAACAAAATAACGGGACTGCTTCTGTTCCTATGGCCTTTGACAATATCATTTGCGGAATATAAGTGTGCCGTAGCCGTTGTTATATGCGTCGTTGCAACGCTTTCTGCAATTCAGGAAGGGTTTTATGTTATATCGAAAAGTGAATCCAATTAAGTCAAATTCACATTTGTCTGCCTGCCGATAGTTCCGTTTTTAACTGTTGCAATAAAAAAACAAGGTACGCTTTTGCGTACCTTGTTTTTTTTTATGTCCCGTATTTTTCCTGAAGTGAATAATAAAGCTTTTCGTATCTTTCGGTATCGACTATGAAGCTGATTCCGTGGGCGGCTTCCGGGAAGACCTCGAAGGTGATCATTTCCGGATTCGCCTCATAAATTCTTCTTCCCATTTCGCAAGGGACAAAATCGTCCTTTCCGCCATGGACAAGAAGAATCGGGACTTTTGTATTTTTAACTGCTTCAATGGGTCCGCCGGAAATTTTCAGGTTTCCGAAAATCCTTGCCCCAAGCTTTACAAAAGGCATTCCGATTTTCGGCGGGATTCCCATTTTTTTGCATTCTTTTGCGATTATTTCTTCCGGGGAGGTATAGGGACAATCTGCCACGATACATTTTACGTTCTTCGGAAGATCCAGTTCCGAAGCCATGAGCACCGTTGCCGCGCCCATGGAAACTCCGGTGAGCATTATCGGAATATCGCCGAAGCGGTTGAGAGCATATTTTATCCATTCAAGGCAGTCATATTTTTCCTTTATTCCGAAACATATCGTTGTTCCGCCGCTTTTTCCGATTGCGCGCTGGTCAACAACAAGGGTGTTGCGTCCCATTTTTCTTGCAAGAACAAATCCGCCGGAAAAATCCCGGACTGCGGTGCTTCTGTAACCGTGGAACTGGATCTGGAGCGGGGCGGAATCGGAAAGATGGTAATATCTTGCCGCAAGCCTTGTTCCGTCAAAGGAGGTTATATAAACCTGTTCATAGGGGACTTCTTCCATTTCCGCAATGAATTTTTTTATAATCGGTTTTGCCTTTGCGTATTCCGGGGAATCCGGAAGAACATGGGCGGTTCCCCGGTGTTTCGGGGAAGAATAAAACGCCTTTCGGTATGTAAAATATGAAATAAGAAGAACAGCAAAAACAGGAACAAGAATTGCAATAATCATTTTTCGCCTCGGTTAAAAAATTCTTTTTTTATTATACTACTTTTTTCGGAAAACGCCAAAATTAATTTGTAAATTTTTATTGAAAAGGAAGATTTTTAAAGCATTATATGATAGAATTGAAAACCAAAAGGAGGGGTTTTCTTTGCAGTATCTTATAACTTTTCTTGAAGGAATAATCTCTTTCATTTCGCCCTGCATGCTTCCGATGCTTCCGATATATGTTTCATATTTTGCGGGAGGTTCGGAAAAAAGAGGACACGTTTTAAAAAGGGCGGTTTTCTTCGTGCTCGGTTTCACCGCTGTTTTCAGTTTTCTCGGTCTTTTTGCGGGAACTCTCGGTGGTTTTCTTGCAAAATATCAGACCGCAGTGAATATTGTTACCGGAGCCGCGGTTATATTTTTCGGGCTTGGATATCTTGAAGTTTTCAATCTTCCGTTTTTTAAAGGACTCGGAAAATTCAATAAAACCGAAGGAATTTTCGGAGCTTTTCTCTTCGGAATGATATATTCCGTAAGCCTTTCGCCTTGTGTGGGAGCGTTCCTTGGTTCCGCGCTTATGCTTGCTTCCGGTTCCGGAACGGCAATTAAAGGATTCCTGCTTCTTCTTGTCTATTCGCTCGGTCTTGGAATTCCTTTTGTGTTTTCCGCGGTTCTTCTTGACGAATTCGGAAAAGCTTTTGATTTTATAAAAAAACATTATGCGGCAATCAACAGAATCTGCGGAATTTTCCTTATAATCGTCGGAATTTCGATGATGTTTGGATTCCTTAATTCGCTGCTTTTGATTTTCAGCTGAAAGGGGATTTTTTAATGGGTAAAACAAAACTCGCGGTAATCGTTCTCTGCGCCGCAATCGTTCTTCTTGCGGCGGTTCTCGGTTATGAGTTTCTTTCAAAAAATTACGAACCGGAAAGCGAAACTCCTTCCGGAAATTCTTCAGAAGAAAAAGAACCCGCTCCGGATTTCACCGTTTATGATTCAGAAGGAAACCCGGTAAAACTTTCGGATTTCAAAGGGAAACCGGTTGTAATAAACTTCTGGGCAACCTGGTGCGGATATTGCGTAAAGGAAATGCCTTCTTTTGAAAAAGCCTTTGCCGAATACGGCGACGAAGTCGTTTTTATGATGATAAACGTAACTGACGGATATCAGGAAACGAAGGAAGCCGCCCTTGAATTCATCGAAGAAAAGGGATATACGTTCCCGGTTTATTACGATACGGAACTTTCCGCAACCTATGCCTATGGGGCATATTCTCTTCCGGCAACGGGATTTGTTGACGAAAACGGATTTTTTGTAACAGGGCAAACCGGTATGATAAGCGAAGAAAAACTTTTTGAAAGAATAGAATCGCTGCTTGGATAAAACAAAAGAAAAAGCCCGCATTGCGGGCTTTTTTATATTTTGCGATAATTTTAATTATTTAAGTTTGTTTCCGTCGGAAAATGCGGTTCCGACTGCTTCGCCAAGGACGACGTATTTGTGGTTTGCGGCGTCATAGGTAATGGGGCGGAGCTTTGCAACGTCGATTTTTCCTTCTTCGTTAAGAACGCTTTCGTCTGCGCAGACGTTCAGGATCTTTCCGACCATAAGGTGGCTTTCCGGATCATAGCTTTTGAGTTCGCATTCGATTGCCATGGGAAGCTCATCGATAAGGGGAGCGTTTACAAATTCGGATTTTGTTGCGTGGAAGCCGGCTTTTTCGAATTTATCCGGAACTTTGTTGCCGGATTCAACGCCGACATAGTCGCATTCAACAACATGTGCTGCGTCAGCCATGCTTACGGTAAAAGCATTGGTTGCAAGAACGTTTTTGGTGGTTTTGTGGCTGGGGCTTATTGCCATTGTGATTTCATCGGAACCGGTGATTCCGCCCCAGGCAGCATTCATTGCGCAGGGAACTCCGTTTTCGTCATAAGCCGCAAGAATAAAAACAGGCATGGGATAGACCATCGGTTTTGCACCGAAATTTTTTCTCATATTAAGACCTCCGGAAAAATATTTTATAATTCAAACGGCAGAAAAGCCGCCAAAACAGCAATTACAATTGCGGGAAGAAGATTTGCAACGCGGATTTTCTTTCCCCAGACAAGGTTTAATCCGACGCAGAAAATAAGAATCGAACCTATCATCGAAAGATTTGCAAGAGCTTCTTCGGTCATGATCGGTTTTATAAGGGAAGAAAGAGCGGTTACTCCGCCCTGAAGAATTGCAACGGGAATTGCGGAAAAAGCGCAGCCTTTTCCCCAGGAGCAGGTCATTACCATGATGATAATAAGGTCGAGGACAGCTTTTGTCACAAGAACGGAATAATCCCCGAGAATTCCGTCCTGGATCGAGCCGACTATTGCCATTGCGCCGATGCATACGGTAAGGGAAGCGGTTACAAAACCTTCGACAAATTTTTTGTCCTTTGCGTTTCCGGTTTTCTGTTTGAGCCATTCGCCGAAGGCCTCAAATCGGTCCTCGATATTTATGGTTTCTCCGATAAGCGCGCCGAGAGCAAGGCAGGCAACAACAAGCATTGTTCCGCCGCTTCTGACGGAATTTTCGTTTACGGTGAGCATCCCTTCAAGAGCGCCGGCAATTCCGAGGAAGAGGACGCAGATTCCGCAGGCTTTGCAAAGGGTGTCCTGGTGTCTTTCGGAAAGATTTTTTCCGAAGAGCATTCCGAAAAAGCCGCCGGCAATTATTGCCGCAACGTTGATGATTGTTCCTGTCCCGGGCATTTTTTCGCCGCCTTCCGTTTTTAAAATACAAGATATATTTTGCCTTTTGAAAACGCTTTTGTCAAGAGTTTCTATTGCCAAACATATGTTCCTGCTGTATAATATTATCATTATAAAGATGGGAGGCTTTTCTTTGGAAAGACTTGTTTTTCATATCGACGTTAACAGCGCTTTTCTTTCCTGGGAAGCCGCAAAAAGAGTTAAAAACGGTGAAGAGGATATCCGTCTTATACCCTCCGCAATCGGCGGCGACAGAGACAAGCGAACGGGCGTTATCCTTGCAAAATCGATTCCGGCGAAAAAATTCGGAATAAAAACCGGTGAACCTGTCGGAATGGCGCTTCGGAAATGCCCGAATCTTTATCTTGCAAAGCCGGATTTCCGCCTTTATGTAAAATGTTCAAAAGCTTTTATGGATATCTGCCGGGAATACACCCCGGTTGTGGAAAAGTATTCAATCGACGAATGTTTCCTTGATATGACCGGAACGGATATGCTCTATCCGGACCCTGTTAAAGTTGCTCACGAAATAAAAGACAGAATTTATAACGAACTCGGTTTTACCGTAAATGTCGGAATCGGCAACTGTAAAATTCTTGCGAAAATGGCAAGTGATTTTGAAAAGCCTAATAAGGTGCATACCTTGTTTCCCGATGAAATAGAAGCGAAAATGTGGCCCCTTCCGGTGGGCGAACTTTTCAGCATCGGCCGTTCCACCGCAGAACGTCTTGAAGGAGCGGGAATAAAAACGATCGGCGACCTTGCAAGGCTTGATTTAAAGACTGTACAGGCTTTTGCAGGCGATAAAATCGGAAAGCAGATACACGAGTTTGCCAACGGAATCGACCCTTCTCCGGTTCTTGAAGCGCCCGAGGAAGCAAAGGGTTACAGCATCTCAACAACTCTTGAAGAGGACGTTGTGACGAAGGAGGGGGCTTTTAAAATCCTTCTTGCCCTTGCGGACAGCGTTTCCGCAAGAATGCGCTCGGACGGGAAAAAAGCTTTTTGCATCGGGGTGACTATCCGCGGAAACGATTTTAAAAACCATTCCCACCAGCAAACCATTTCCGAAGCAACGGATATCACTTCGGAGATTTATGAAATAAGCAAAAAACTTTTTTTCGAACTTTGGGACAGAAGAACTCCGCTCCGGCTTCTCGGAATTTCGCTTACGCAGATTACCGCCGAGGACAACACCCAGCTTTCATTCTTCCCGACGGAAAACCGGGAAAAGGAACGGAAACTCGACAAGGCAATGGACGCGATCCGAAGCCGCTTCGGTTCCGAAACGGTCGTCCGCGCTTCGAACTATAATTCCGAACTGAACGTCGGCAAAAAATATAAGGCGCAGATGGAAAACAATAAAAAATGACCTTTCGCAAATGCGAAAGGTCATTTTTTTTATTTAAGAATAATTTCCATTAAAACCGGGTTGTGGTCGGAATATTCAAAACCGCAATCAAGAGTTTCTGCATAAAGAAGTTCAACGTTCGGGGAAATTATAAATCCGTCGATAACGTAGTGCTGGCTGCTTTTTTCATCATAAGGTTTGTCCAAAAGGCGGCAGGTGGGTGTGCTTTCGTCAAAAACATATTGCCAGCCTTCAGGAAGGTCGCTTTCTTCAAGAACACCGGGCACCCAGAATTCCGCAGCAAAAATCGGATATTTTTCTTCCGTTCCAGGGAATGTCTGGTTAAAATCGCCGCCGGCGACAACGTAATTGCCTTTTGCGTATTCTTTTTCAAGAATTTCCCAAAGCACCTTTGTCTGGGCAATTTTTCCTTCGCCGTTATCGTAAGCTTCAAGATGAAAGTTGACTGCAACAAGCTGCTTGTTCGTTCCTTCGATGTTATGATAGGAAACAAGCAGGCATCTTTTGAGGTTTGCGGCGGAAACCGGCCAGCTGAAAGGGCAGGGAAGGGATATTCTTTGCGCCATGCCGTCAAAATCATAATCGGAAACGGTCATTATTCCGCTGTCAACAGTTCCTATCGGCGGCCAGGGGAAAGGAACAAAGCTGCATTTATAGTTTGTGCCAACAGCTCCGCCGTATCCGAAATTTTCCCAAATCATCTGTGTTTCGTTCACGGAAAAACTTCTTTTTGAATTTTCATCGACTTCCTGCAAAAAAAGAATATCGGCTCCGGCGTTTTCAATCGTTCCGATAATGCCTTCCATGTTTTTGAGCACCAGTTCCTTGTCGCCGTTGCGGACGTTTTTTCCTCCGTCCATGAAAAAATCCGATTCTTTTCCAAGGTTTCCGTAACCAATGTTGAAAGTGAGCACCTTTATGGGTTCTTCAATGTTCAGATTCTTTGGAGTATTATAGCTTTTTTCAAAAGTCGGGGTATTCTGAATCTTATCCGGCTTATATTCCGTTACGGTAAGCCAACCGATAAGTCCGGCCGCAAAAATGAGCACGGCACCGATGAGCACGGCAAAAACTTTGAGCACGGGTCTTGCTTTTTTGAACATTTTCCGGTCTCCTTCCTTTCGTATGATTACATTATAATTTGATAGACAAGAAATTTCAACATATATAAAAAATTTATTTTATTTCTATTGACAAACCGCATTAAATCGTGTAAAATAGCACCTTGTCAAAATAAAAAATCGCCTTATCAAGAGCGGCTGAGGGACAGGCCCTTTGAAGCCCGGCAACCTGCATTTAGTGTGTGGTGCTAATTCCTGCGGATCAAATTCCGAAAGATGAGGAGCGGAAAAACGCTTTCAAAACAAGCGCCCGTTCTTCGGGCGCTTTTATTTTTGGCTTTTTACGATATAAGATATACAGAACAAAAAAAGAAAGGAAAATTTTTATGAGCAGACATTTCTTCACCTCTGAATCCGTAACCGAAGGTCATCCCGACAAAATCTGTGACCAGATCTCCGACGCAATCCTTGATGCTCTTCTTGAAAAAGACCCCGCTTCCCGTGTTGCATGCGAAACCACCTGCACCACCGGTATGGTTTCCGTAATGGGCGAAATCACCACCAGCGCATACGTTGACATCCCCGGAATCGTTCGCGAAACCGTTCGTGAAATCGGTTATGACCGCGCAAAATACGGTTTTGACTGCGACAGCTGCGCTGTTATCACCACCATCGACGGCCAGTCCGCAGATATTGCAATGGGCGTTGACTCCGCAGAAGAACAGAAAGAAGGTTCTTCCGACGACGGCGACACCACCGGCGCAGGCGACCAGGGTATGATGTTCGGCTTTGCTTGCCGCGAAACCGAAGAACTTATGCCTATGCCCATCAGCTTTGCACACAAACTTGCTCTCCGCCTTACCGAAGTTCGCAAAAACGGAACTCTTTCCTATCTCCGTCCCGACGGCAAAAGCCAGGTTACCGTTGAATACGACGGCAACACCCCTGTTCGTGTTGAAGCTGTTGTAATTTCTTCCCAGCACAGCGCAGAGGTAACCCTTGAAACTATCCGCGAAGATATCAAAAAACACGTTATCGATGCAATCATCCCCGCTGAACTTATGGACGAAAACACCAAGATTTTCATCAACCCCACCGGCCGTTTTGTAGTTGGCGGTCCTCAGGGAGACAGCGGCCTTACCGGACGCAAAATCATTGTTGATACCTACGGCGGTTATTCCAGACACGGCGGCGGCGCTTTTTCCGGAAAAGACCCGACCAAAGTTGACCGTTCCGCAGCTTACGCAGCAAGATGGGTTGCAAAAAACGTTGTTGCGGCAGACCTTGCTGAAAGATGCGAGATCCAGCTTGCATACGCAATCGGCGTTGCACATCCCGTTTCCGTAATGGTTGAAACCTTCGGCACCGGAAAATATTCCGATGAAGAAATTTCCGAAGCAGTTCAGAAAGTATTTGACCTTCGTCCTGCTGCAATCATCAAAGCTCTTGATCTTCGCAAACCCATTTACCGCAAACTTGCAGCATACGGTCACATGGGCCGCGAAGAACTCGGCGTAGCATGGGAAAAAACCGACAGAACAGAAGAACTCAAAGCCTGCTTCGCATAAATCGTAAACATAAATAAACTGTTGCTGCTGTGCTGTATATGCAGAAAAAAGAAAGCGGTGAAGCTTAAATGGATAAGCAGGAATTTTTTGAGAAATACGGGTTGAATGAATCCGATTTGTCCGAAGCGGATGTTTCGTTCGAAGAACTTGTACTTATTGCGGAAGATTATCAGAAGAACGAACAGGCTTTAAGGGACTGTGTAAAAACTTTTATCGATGAATATCTTTACGATACCGAAAAAGCGGGAATCCATTCCTACCGTTATCGGATTAAAGAAACCGATCATCTTCTGGAAAAAGTTATTCGCAAACGCAAGGAAAATTATGAAAAATTTGAAAAGCTGGATCATACCAACTATCATAAATTCATGACCGACCTTATCGGCGTAAGAGTGTTTTTTCTTTACCGGGAAGATTGGATACATTTCCACAGATATATTGTAAGCAGATTCGAAAACAACCCGGAACTTTATATTAAAAACCGTCTTGAAGATTTTGATGAAGACCCGGACCATTATTACCTTGCGGAACATCCGAGAGCTTATAAACGCGCCGGAGACAGCAAGATTTATGACGGAAAGGAACTTGAAATTGTTTCCGACGGAATCTACCGCTCTCTCCATTACATCGTAAAATATAAAGGTTATTATATCGAGATCCAGGGCCGTACCCTTTTTGAAGAAGGATGGGGCGAAATTGACCACGATATCGTTTATAAGGAAACCGAAGACGATGAAATGCTTAAGGATTATTCGAAAATGCTTAACCGTCTTGCGGGACTTGCGGACGAAATGAGTTCCTATTTCAGAAGAATGAAACAGCAGCATTAAACTTTAAGTTAAAACAAATCAACGCACCGGTCATTGAAAAATGCCGGTGCGTTTTGTTATCATATAACCGTAAGGAGATGATTCTTTTGAATATTGAAATCGGCGCAAAAATAAAACAGCTTCGTACCGAACGAAGCATGACCCAGGAACAGCTTGGAAGCGAACTTTCCGTTTCCGCCCAGGCCGTAAGCAAATGGGAAAGCGGAACAACAACTCCGGATATCCAGCTTCTTCCGGAAATTTCCGTTCTTTTCGGCGTTTCAATCGATGAGCTTTTTTCCATGACTGATGAAAGCCGCATGGAACGCATTGAAAATATGATCGAATCTTCGCATTTTATTCCCGAAAAGGATTTTTTCGCGTCCGAAAGCTTCCTTAAGGAAAAAATCGGGGAAGAAAAAACAAAAGCAAAGGCAACCCTTGTTCTTGCGGAACTTTATTCAAAGCGCGCCGCGGAATACAGCGAAATTGCGGGAAAAATCGGGAAAGAAGCGCTTTTTCTCAATCCGGATGAAAAATCTGCCCATAACGTTATTTTTGATTCCGACAGAGGACGCTATCTTGATTATAATGCTTCCTGCCACGTTGAAGCCGTTGATTTTTATAAAGATTTTATAAAAATCCACCCGGAAAATCCGAGAACCTATCTTTGGCTTATGGATCTTCTTATTGAAGACGGACGCACCGAAGAAGCAAAGGAATATCTCCTGAAAATGGATAAAATCGAACATTCCTTCCGCACCGAACTTTATCTCGGTCTTATTGCAAAGGAAGAATGCGATTTGCCGAAAGCGCTTGAACATTGGGAACATATGACGAAGGAATTCGATAACTGGCTTTCCTGGAGTTCAAAGGCCGATTGTTTTGCAAGGCTTTGCCGTTATGATGAAGCCATGCTCTGCTATGAAAAGGCTCTTGAAATGCAGCCTTCTCCGAAATATACGGATCATCCGGAGGCAATGTCCCTTATTGCAGAAATAAAAGGCGATTATGAAAAAGCCGTTGAATACCGAAAAAAGGCAATCAAAATCTGCAAAACGGATTGGAATATCACCGAGGGAGAATGGGTCGATATCCACAAAAGGGAAATTGAAAGACTTTCGAAAAAACTGAAATAAAAAGTAAAGAACCGACGGATGATTTACGTCGGTTCTTTTATAATACACCCCCATTTCTTTGAAAGGCTCAAAGAAACGGCGGTGTAACCGCCAAAGAAAAGCCTTCCAACCCCTGCGTTGCTCCCGCAACTGCTGTCCCCTTCATAAGGGGACAAAGCGCACCGCCGAACAAACTGTGCTTCCGAATTCCGACCGTCGCCGTTCAGGCCGGCAACGGTTTTTATTTTAACTTAGCGGCTCGATTATTTTTAAAACTTCAAGGAAAAGAAAACGGCACACTTCTTTAAGAAATGTGCCGCAAGGCGATGTTTTTTTATTTTTTTATTGCTTCGTAATGTTCTTTCATGCAGCGGAAAGTTTCCTCGCTTAAATCGTGTTCGATTTTGCAGGCATCCTCGAGTGCGGTTTTTTCGTCAACGCCGATTGCGGAAAGGAAGTTTGCAATCACAACGTGGCGTTCGTAAACTCTTTCGGCAATGGCTCTTCCTTTTTCCGTAAGGGTTATAAGGTAATCTTCGTCCATTGTGATATATCCGTTTTCACGGAAATTTTTCATTGCGACGCTTATGGTCGGTTTTGAATAGCCCAGTTCGTTGCAGATATCGATTGAACGGACCTGGCCGTTTTTTTTCTGGATCATAAGTATTGTTTCAAGATAATCTTCGCCGGATTCGCGTATCTGCATTTAAAACCGGACCTCCCTTCTGTTTTTATCTATCTGTATCTTACTATAAATATCGGATTTTTGCAAGCGGATTTATTTTTTGACAGTGTAAACCGGAGGAATACAGCAAAAAACAAAAGCCCCTCAAAAAAGAGGAGCTTCGGATGAAAAGCAAAAGTATTATTTTGCTTCTTCTATATTAACAATTATTTTGCCATTGAGGAAACATTTTTTGTAATAAACACTATATGTTTTTCCTTCTTCAAAACTATTAGTATAGTGCTTTTTTATTGTAAAAGAATCCAAAACAAAGGTTTCGGTGGTTTCCTCAGATTTAAAAGAAAAACTATTTGTAAAAGGGAAAAAGCTGCTGACATTGTTACTGTCAACATATGTTCCTCTGAAAGATTCTACATTTGGGGAAAATGAATTAATTGTCAGCATTACAGCCATACTTACAGAAAAAATAAAGCATGCAATATATGTTCCAAGAACAAATTTACTGTCGCCTTCTTTATAAAACTTTTTTGTTGCGAAAAAAAACAATACAAACCCTAAAGAGAAAATTAAATAAACGATTACTCTAAAAAACAAACCGTCGTTATTTATCATAATTGATACTCCTTTTTAGTTTGTTGTATAAACTCGGCTTACCAAAATATTTTTCATCACCGGTAAAGTAGCATATAATAAAAATTCATTTGCGGCTCCGTTTTCAGAAACGGTTGAAAGACGATTCAGGTTATCGTAACTGTAATTAATATTATGAACCGTTTCACCAAATTTTTCAAGAGTGAAACCTGTACGATTTCCGGCGAGGTCGAATGTATAATTTTTATAAAAGCCCCGTGCGGAAAGAAAATTCGTCCTTTGAACAAAAATAAAAAAATCCCTCGGCTGTGCCGAAGGATTTTTTTATGGTGGAGACGGCCGGACTTGAACCGGTTACCTCGACAATGCGAAAAGCGAAGATAGGTTTCCCGATATATTCTATGAAAGGCCAATAAATCCCATACTTATCGCAAAAAAAACACTTTTTTCAGTGAATTTTAAAAATCATTATAAAGAGAAAAAATACATAAAAAACAAAAGTTGTTAGAAGCGTGTTAGAAAACCACAAACGCAGTTGCCTGTGAAAAGTCCTTTGTTGCAACTAATTGAATATTAGAGAAAGGAGAAGAAACCGTGAAAGAAAGATACTGCCTGTATCTAAATAAAATAGAATTTGAAATTTTGCTGCAAAGTATGATCGGTTTAAGAAACTCACTTATCCGCAAAGGACAATGTGCTGATTGTGTGGATGATATTATCATCAAAATCACAAAAACAAAATTTAGATGAATACATATTTCCCATAGCAAATACATAGCCGCCGGCAAAAATGCCGGCAGCTAAATCATAAAATAATTAGTGAGTGATTTACAAGATGATATGTATAGCTCCGCCACTAATGTAAACGATGCCCGGAGGACCATATAGCTCCCCGGGCATCAGTGTTTTGGATTATTTAGTTAAGCGGTCACTCATTTATTCTTTAGCCGAGAAAAATACAGATCACACCAATCACAAGCGGCGTTCAACAAAATAGGATCAACTGTTCGATTAATCGAAAATTCTCGGATGCGAGACAATAAGTCGGTCTGCATATCGGATCTATATTGCATTAACAATAGCTTGGAAAGCGTTTCTCGAGCAAAAGAATCAGCATGTTCTTCTTTATTATCAACGAGATTCCAGGTTGGCTGGTAAAATGTTGCCTGTTCGCAATCCCCGTGGAGAATGTGGGCGTATTCGTGTGCAGTTATATAGAATAACGCATATTTTGTAAGTCTTGACCGGACTGTAGACTCGCCAATTATAGCAACATGTTGTGTTGGGACTTTATTTATGCAATCTTGCGAAGAGCGCAGAACTTCTGTTAATAGCCCGGCAGTAAATGATAAATAATAGCCAGAAGAAAGCTTGTTGGCATATGCATTTATGTGATTGCTTTGAATTAGATTTGCATGAGTATCAGGCAGTGTTTTATTCAAGAATGTGGCATAAAATTCTTGTAGTAGGAGAATGCATTCATTAATACTTCGCAATGCTTGAATAACTACTGATTCGTCGGGAAATCCAATCGGCACATAAGAATGCACATTTGCATGTTCACCAGTTTCTAAAACAAAGTTCCCACTCAATGCATATTCTCGCTTAAGATCGATATCATTCTCCAAACCCAAAATACGAACAACTTCCTGAACCATCCATGCCGTAATCTCTTCTTGTTGGGAACTACTATACTTTTGGTTTGCCTCGCTAATTAAACTG
>JAZQUO010000040.1:0-16008 GCA_045631325.1 Oscillospiraceae bacterium | reverse complement strand
GGCTAAACAGAACGGTCAAGACCGTTCCCTACCATGAATGGTGATAACAACATAACCGGGCGGTTAATCTGAAATAGAAACCGTTGCCGACCCCGAGCGGCGACGGTCGGGATTAGAAATCTCCGTTCTTTCGGTGGTGCGTTTTGTCCCCTTTGATAAGGGGACAGCGTTTGCGGGAGCAAACTGCCGTGGTTAGACTTTTCTTTCAGGTACAACCCGGTTTCTTTTTCCAAAAGAAATGGGGTTGTATTAAAAGCATATTATCAAGGAGAATCCTACCCTCCGGGTTACTTATAATCCCTCTTTCGTCACCTTCGGTGACACCTTCCTCTCTGGGAAGGCTGACCCTCCGTGAATTCTTTTTTTGCGGAACGGTCAGGGCCGTTCCCTGCCGTAAATTAAGGCTATAATTTCAGGAAGACAAAAAATAAAAGCTCCCGCAAGGGAGCTTTTGTTTTTTTATTCAGCGATAAGCGGAGAATAGTATTCGTTTTTATAACCGATATAATGTTCCATGAAATGTTCGGTATCGCCGCGGTGGATTCTTCTTGCAAATTCCTGTTCGGAAAGGGAGTTGTCTTTATGCTGGAGAGCAAGAGAAACGCCGATTGCGGAACAATGTTTTGCAATTCTTTCAACGTCGATAAGAGTTCCGACGAAAAGGGAACCTGCTTCATAGGAACATTCGCCTTTTTTAAGGCGGTCCATATGGCGGCTTCTTATAAGTTCGGTCATTTCGGTTACAACGAAATAGAGAGGTTCGATTCTTGCATCGGAACGTTTGTCGTTTTCGTTGGAACCCTCGGCCGCAGTGTTCATAAGGGTGAGAAGAGCTTTGCTGAGGATTTCGAATTCGCGTTTTCCGCCCATGGTAAGTCCTTTTCCTTTTGCGGACATATCATCGGCGGTGTCGCGGATCTTCACGCAGTGTTCGACAATATGAACGCAGTCGTCTGCTCTGCTGAGCATCTGGGTAACGGTTTTCTGCTGGAAATCAGAAAGATCGTTTTCGGAAATTTTAAGAAGATAGATTCGAAGGTTATCTTCAATTTTAAGGATCGCGGTATGCTGTTCGTTGATTCTTTCGCCAAGTTTCGGATTTCCGCCGTTGAGTCTTTCAAGGGAACATTTTACGCAATCTTCGGTTACGTTCATAAGTTTTTTAAGAATAACTTCGGAAGCAACGATTGCTGCGGCGGGGTTTGAAAGAAGACCGGGAGCAAGAGCGGAAGTATCGGAGTCGATTTCGCTTCCGTCCGCGGGAATTGTCTTCATGCAAAGTTTTTCAAGCTGTTTGATAAACGGAAGAAGAACAATTACCATTGTGCAGTTAAAAACGGTGTGGAAGTTTGCGATACCGGATTTGTCAATAGGCAGATCCCAAAAATCGCCGATTCCCGCTGCCTGGATTCCAAAAACCGCAACGGTGAAAAGAACAGTACCGATTACGTTGAAATAAAGATGTGCAAGAGCGGTTCTTCTTGCGTTTTTGGAAGCGCCGATTACGGAAAGAATCGCGGTAACAGTTGTACCGATGTTCTGACCGAGAATGATCGGAATTGCCGCAGACCAGGAAATTGCGCCGGTTACGGAAAGGGCCTGGAGAATACCGACAGAAGCGGAAGAACTCTGGATAATTGCGGTAACTGCCGCACCGACAAGGATTCCGAGAATCGGGTTGGAACCGAATTTTACAAAAAGTTCGCCCATAAGGGGAGATTCACGAAGAGGAGAAAGGGCGCTTTCCATAAGGTCCATACCGATGAAAAGCATACCGAAACCGGTGAGGATTTCACCGATAGTTCTCTGGTTTGCTTTTTTGCTGAACATTGCAAGCACCGCACCGATAATAGCGGCAAGAGGAGCAAAGAAATCCGGTTTAAGAAACTGCATGATTCCGCTTGTTCCGGAAATTTCGGTAAGTCGGAGAAGATGGGAAGTTACGGTTGTACCGATGTTTGAACCCATGATGATTCCGATTGCCTGGCCGAGTTTGAGGATTCCGGAGTTTACAAGGCCGACGGTTATAACGGTTGTTGCGGAAGAACTCTGTACAAGTGCGGTTATTCCGACACCGAGAGCAACGCTCTTCCATACATTTCCGGTAAGCTTTTCAAGAATTTTTGTAAGTTTGCTTCCGGACATTTTTTCAAGGCTTGCGCTGAGCATATGCATTCCGTAAAGGAAGAAGGCAAGTCCGCCCAGCATTGAAACAAAGTCAAAAATTGTCATCTAAAATAATTCCTCCCGAAAGAAGCAAAATATCTATATCATCGCAAAAAAGCGTCGTTGTCTTTAAAAATATACGGTTAAAATGATTATAACCGATTAAAAACAAAAAATAAAGATGGATTCTTAAAAAAATTCACAAAAAATTTGTTTATTTCGCTTATTTTGTGGTAAAATGTAGTTGTATCGAAATTTTGATTTTTCTTTACGGACATTTGTGTTTTATCCGATAACACAACCGGATTTTCGATTATAAAAGGAGGTAATGCTTTTTGAAGATTCTGAAAACAATTGCCGTTTTTCTTGCCTTTTGCCTTTGTTTTGCCGGGTGCGCTTCCAAACCGCCGGAAGAACCGGAAAACATAATTGAAAAAGAAGAAAACCTTTCCGCAAATATTGAAATAACTCCGGAAATTCCGGAAGTTCCCGAAGAACCGGAAAGTTCCGAAAGCAGTTCTTCCGAACCGGAACCGGAAGAAGAGGAAATCCACAACAGCATCGATTCTTTCGAAAAACTTTCGCCGGAATTTGCGGAATTTGCAGACCTTGGAAAAGAACAGGTTCCCTGGGGACCCGGAACAAATTTTGACGAAACCGGAAAACCCGTTGCCTGCGTTCTTCTTCAGAACGAATATTCAAAATGGGACGCGGATTTTTACCGCGCGGGTTCCGGACACGACGGAAAAGTCTATCTGACTTTTGATGAAGGTTATGAAAACGGTTACACCCCGAAAATCCTTGATGTTCTCAAGGAAAAGAACGTTTCCGCGGTTTTCTTCGTAACCCTTTCCTATGCAAAAAACAATCCCGATCTGATCCGGAGAATGATAAACGAAGGCCATGTTGTGGGAAACCACAGCGCCCGGCATCCGAATATGACCCAGGTTTCAATGGAAGAAGCTTATGCCGAAGTTGCGGATCTTCATAATTACATTTCCGAAAATTTCGGATATGATATGTATCTTTTCCGCCCGCCGGAAGGCGCTTTTTCCGAAAGAACCCTTGCCCTTCTCCAGAAAATGAATTACCGCACAGTCTGCTGGAGCTTTGCCTATGCGGATTGGGACCCCGCAAAACAGCAGGAACACGATATTGCTTTTAACAGAATAACCGGAAGCCTCCACGACGGAGAGATTTTCCTTCTTCATGCGGTTTCTTCCACCAACACGGAAATCCTCGGCGACGTTATCGATTACGTCCGTTCCCAAGGTTACAGTTTTGAAAAATATCTTCCGTAAAATTCTATAAAACAGCAAAGGGCGGATATAATCCGCCCTTTTTTTGAAATACGGATTCTTCGCTTCGCTCAGAATGACATTGGTCTGTCATTGCGAGCCTTCGAAGAAGGCATGGCAATCCGTTTCTCCGCTTGCGGAACGGTCAAGACCGTTCCCTACCGTAACGCAGAGGGTTTATATTGAAACTTTGTAGGGACGCACCTATGTGTGCGCCCGTTTTTTATTGGACAGGGTTTATCCCCTCATCCGTCAAAACCTTCGGTTTTGACACCTTCCCCCAGGGGAAGGCCTAAAAACAAATGAGCACGGCTTTGCCGTGCTCATTTGTTTTTTACATATTAAAAGAAGGAAGCCCGTGCTCAAATGAGCACAGGCTTCCGTTTTTTGGATTAGCTTTGGAGAATCAATCTCTGAAAGGCTCTTTGCCTTTATAAGTGGTGTGAAGAAGTTCATGTGCTTTATGGGAATTCGGCTCGCCGAGGAATTCTTCATAAAGTTTCTGAACCTGGGTGTTTTTATGGCTGAGACGGAGAACGTTTCTCTGGTCTTCGGAATAAAGAGCGGAAGCACGTTTCTGGAGATAGGTATCAAGAATATTGTGGTCTTCGTTGGGAAGGAAAACGGGACGGACATAGGGCTGGCCGCCGCCGTTGATGCAGCCGCCGGGGCATCCCATGATTTCGATGAACTGATAAGGGCTTTCGCCTTTTCTGATCTGGTCCATGAGAACTTTTGCGTTCTTCATTCCGTGTGCAACCGCAAAACGGAGGATCTGGCCGTTGATTTCGATCTGGGATTCCTTGATTCCGTCAAATCCGCGGACGGAAGTGAAAGCGATTGCGCCGTGTTCCTTGCCGGTGAGAACATGGTAAACAGTTCTGAGAGCTGCTTCCATAACGCCGCCGGTTACGCCGAAGATAACGCCTGCGCCGGAAGCTTCGCCCATGATATCCTGGTCGAAGTTTTCATCCGGAAGTTTGCTGAATACGATACCGCTGCGGCGGATCATATCTGCAAGTTCGCGTACGGTAAGAACTGCGTCAACGTCTTTAAGACCTTCTGCGTTGACCATTTCGGGTCTTTCTTTTTCAAATTTCTTTGCGGTGCAGGGCATGATGGAAACAACGAAGATATCCTTGGGGTTGATTCCGTGTTTTTCCGCATAGTAGCTTTTGATGATTGCGCCCTGCATCTGATGGGGAGATTTGCAGGAAGAAAGATGGTCAAGCTGATCTTCATAATAGGTTTCGCAATAGTTTACCCAACCGGGGGAGCAGGAAGTGATCATCGGAAGAACGCCGCCGTTTTTCATTCTGTTAAGAAGTTCGGTTCCTTCTTCCATAATGGTAAGGTCTGCGCCGAAGTCGGTATCATAAACTTTTTCAAATCCGAGTCTTCTGAGAGCGGCAACCATTTTTCCGGTTACGGGAGTGCCGATAGGCAATCCGAATTCTTCGCCGAGAGTTGCGCGGACTGCCGGAGCGGTCTGGACAATTACGTGACGGCCGAGAGCCATTGCTTCATCGACTTTTTCAACTTCGGATTTAAGCATAAGAGCACCGGTGGGACATACGGAAACGCACTGGCCGCAAAGGATGCAGGGAGATTTATCGAAAGGTCTGTTTCCGGCAGGGCCTACGATTGCGTTGAATCCGCGGTTTTCAAAACCGAGAACGCCGTTTCCGTGTGCGTTTTTGCATCTTGCGACGCAGCGTCCGCAAAGGATGCATTTGCTTGTATCACGAATGATTGAAGGGTTGGTTTCATCAACGGTTACGGGAGTCTGGGAACCGACGAACATTTCGGGTCTTGCGCCGGTGAGTTTTGCAACATGGAGAAGTTCGCATTTTCCGTTTTTGTCGCACTGCTGGCAGTTTACGGAATGGTTGGAAAGAAGAAGTTCAACGGAAGTTCTTCTTGCTGCGGTTGCTTTCGGGGAGGAAATGCTTATTTCCATACCTTCGAAAACAGGGAAAACGCAGGAAGCAACAAGGCTTCTCATTCCTTTTACTTCAACAAGGCAGACACGGCAGGAACCCTGGTTGCATTCGCCGTGGTTGAAATCGCAAAGAGAAGGAATTTCATATCCGCAGGCTCTTGCTGCGTCAATTACGGTAAGGCCTTCTTCAACCTGATAAGGATGGCCTTCGATTTTGATATTAACTAAGCTCATTTTCTATGCCCTCCTTACTGTTCTTTGGAAATTGCGCCGAATTTGCAGGAAGAAATGCAAAGACCGCATCTTACGCAGACATTCGGGTCGATAACGAAGTTGGTTTTGCCGACAATGCCGGAAATTGCGCCGACAGGGCATTTCTTTGCGCAAAGGCTGCAGCGTTTGCATTTTTCAGCATCGATAGAATAAACGGTGAGGTTTTTGCAGACATGTGCGGGACAATGTTTGTCCTGAATATGTGCAAGATATTCGTCATAGAAGGATGCAAGAGTGGAGATGACCGGGTTTGCCGCACTCTGTCCGAGGGAGCAGAGAGAGTTGCTCTGGCAGGCGTTGCCGATTGTTTCAAGGTCTTCAAGATCCTGCATGGTTGCTTCGCCTTCGGTGATTTTGGTGAGGATCTCGAGCATTCTCTTTGTACCGATACGGCAGGGAGAACATTTTCCGCAGGATTCGTCGCAGATGAATTCCATATAGAATTTTGCAACGTCGACCATGCAGTTGTCTTCGTCCATAACGATTGCGCCGCCGGAACCCATCATGGAACCGAGAGCTACAAGGTTATCGAAGTCGATGGAAACGTCAAGTTCATCCGCAGTGATACATCCGCCGGAAGGGCCGCCGGTCTGGATAGCTTTGAATTTTTTGTCGTTTGGGATACCGCCACCGATATCGTAAACAAGTTCGCGAAGGGTTGTACCCATAGGAACTTCAACAAGACCGACGTTGTTTACTTTACCGCCAAGGGCGAAAACTTTGGTTCCTTTGGAACCGGTGGTGCCGTATTTGGTGAATTCCTCAACGCCGTTTCTGAGAATATAAGGAACGGTTGCAAGGGTTTCTACGTTGTTAACAATGGTGGGTTTGTCCCAAAGACCGCGAACTGCCGGGAACGGAGGACGGGGTCTGGGCATACCGCGAAGTCCCTGAATGGAATGGAGAAGTGCGGTTTCTTCGCCGCAGACGAATGCGCCTGCGCCAAGACGGATATGTGCTCTGAAGGAGAAACCGGAACCGAGGATATCGTCGCCGAGAAGTCCCTGTGCTTCTGCCATTTCGATTGCGTTGCGAAGACGTTTTACTGCGGTGGGATATTCGGCACGGACATAGAAATAACCTTCGGAAGCGCCGATTGCGTAACCTGCAATGGTCATACCTTCGATTACTGCAAGGGGGTTATCCTCGAGGATAGAACGGTCCATGAATGCGCCGGGGTCGCCCTCGTCGCCGTTACATACGACATATTTTTCTTTGCTGTCCTGGTTATATGCAAACTGCCATTTGCGTCCGGTAAGGAAGCCGCCGCCTCCTCTTCCGCGAAGTCCGGATTCGAGAACGGAGGTTACAACTTCCTGGGGAGTCATTTTAAGAGCGTTTGCAAGGCCCTGGTATGCGCCGCAGCCGAGAGCTTCGTCGAAACTTTCAGGATTGATTACGCCGCAGCCATGGAGAGCGATTTTCTTCTGTTTTTTATAGAAAGGAATCTGGTCCTGTTTTGCGATTTTTTCGCCGGTTTTGGGGTCAACGTAAAGAAGTCTTTCGACGATTTCGCCGCCGATTACGTCTTTTTCGATGATTTCTTCAATATCTTCCTTTTTTACAAGGCGATAGAGAACGTCTTTCGGGAAAACGCGGATGAAAGGTCCCTGGGAGCAAAGTCCGAAGCAGCCGACTTTGCGGACCGCAACTTTTTCTTCAAGGCCTTTTTCATGGATAAGACAGTTGCATTCTTCTTCGAGTTTAAGTGCGCCGGAAGCAACACATCCGCCGCCGCCGCAGATCATAAGATAAATTTTGCCGTCGGATCCGTTGAATTTGGAATCAAGCAGTTCCTTGCAGACGGCTGCTCTTGCAAAAAGTTCTTCGGGTGTTCTGATCATGCTTCAGCAGCCTCCTTTGCTTTGTATTCGTCAACAATTCCCTGAACTTCGGAAACCTTGACATGAGGATAAACTTTTCCGTTGATGGTAACTGCCGGTGCAATTGCGCAGGCGCCGATGCAGCGGAGAGCATCGATTGTGAAAAGACCGTCGTCGGTTGTTTCGCCGGGTTTGATTCCGAGGATTTCGGAGAATTTGTCAACAATCTGCTGTGCGCCTTTAACATAGCAGGCAGTACCGAGGCAGCAGCCGATTACGTATTTGCCGTTAGGTTTGAGAGAGAAGAAGGAATAGAAGGTTACTACACCATAAATCTCTGCAACGGAAATTCCGGTACGTTCGGAAACAATTTCCTGTACCTCAAGCGGAATATATCCATATTCTTTCTGGATATCGCTGAGGATCATGATGAGCGGAGTTTTTTCGTTTACATATCTGTCGCAGATTTCGTTGATCTTTACGACAGCAGCTTCGCTGAGATGAGCCATTTTTGATTTCCCCCTTAAGTATTTTTTTACTAATCCACAAAAGCGGGGCCTTTCGCTTTTTTAAAAAAGCGCAAAATCCCCTATCGTGTTAAATTATAGAACAATATAATAAAAAAAGCAATAGCAAAACGGAATATTTGTTAATAAAATAACTGTTTTTATTGAAAAATTTTTGTTTTACCACCGTTAATTCCCAGTTTTTTTATATAATTTGGTTTGTCAAAACTAACTTTTCTGCTTTTTCTGCATATTTCGGCGGTTAACTGGTTAACAGTTGTTTATATTTCTTCTTCGCTTGAAAAAAAACGCCCGGGATGATATAATTCATCTGTTAAAACACCTTCCGGAGGTATTTCCATGAATTATGACGTTATTATAATCGGCGCAGGCCCCGGCGGAATTTTTTCCGCTTTTGAACTTATCAGACAAAAACCCGGACTTAAAGTCGCTGTTTTTGAAGCGGGACATTCCCTTGAAAAACGCCGCTGCCCCATCGACGGCAACAAAATAAAAAGCTGCATCGGCTGCAAAACCTGTTCCATCATGAGCGGTTTCGGCGGAGCAGGAGCTTTTTCCGACGGAAAATATAATATAACAAACGATTTCGGCGGAACTCTTTTTGAATATATCGGCAAAAAAGAAGCTCTTGAACTTATGCGCTATGTTGATGAGATCAATATGGCATACGGCGGCGAAGGAACAAAGCTTTATTCCACCGCCGGAACAAAATTCAAAAAACTCTGCATCCAGAACGACCTCCATCTTCTTGATGCTTCCGTCCGCCATCTCGGAACCGACATAAACTACGTAGTTCTTGAAAATCTTTATAATTTCCTTAAAGAAAAAGTCGAATTTTTCTTCGATACCCCCGTTGAACACGTTCTTGCAAACGAAAACGGTTATGAGATCCAGACCGCAAAAGAATCCTATTTCTGCAAAAACTGCGTAATTTCCGTCGGCAGAAGCGGAAGCAAATGGATGGAGCAGGTTTGCGGAGAAATGGGAATTCCCACCAAATCCAACAGAGTTGATATCGGTGTCCGCGTTGAACTTCCTGCTGAAGTTTTTTCCCATCTTACCGACGAGCTTTATGAAAGCAAGATCGTCTACCGCACCAAGGAATACGGCGACCTTGTCAGAACTTTCTGCATGAACCCGAAAGGCGCTGTTGTTAACGAAAACACCAACGGAATCATCACCGTTAACGGACACAGCTATGAAGACCCGGCAAAACAGACCGAAAACACCAACTTTGCGCTTCTTGTTGCAAAACATTTCTCCGAACCTTTCAAGGATTCCAACGGTTACGGCGAAAGCATTGCAAGACTTTCCAATATGCTCGGCGGCGGAGTAATTGTCCAGCGCTTCGGCGACCTTACCCGCGGACGCCGTTCCACCCAGGACCGCATTGACGGAGCTTTCATCACCCCGACCCTCAACGCGACCCCCGGCGACCTTTCCCTTGTCCTTCCGAAACGAATCCTCGACGGAATCGTCGAAATGATTTATGCTCTCGATAAGGTTGCGCCCGGAACCGCAAACGACGATACTCTTCTTTACGGCGTTGAAGTTAAATTCTACAACATGGAAGTTGAAGTCAACGAAAAACTTATGTCCAAAAAATACGAAGGACTTTATATCATCGGCGACGGAAGCGGAATCACCCATTCCCTTTCCCATGCTTCCGCAAGCGGTGTTCTTGTTGCAAGAGAAATTGCCGAATAAACAAAATCCCCGTGCTCATTATGAGCACGGGGATTATTTTTTTAATCTTTCTTTTCAAGTTCGGTGTATTTTGCCTTGTTTCCGAAGGCGAGTTCAACCGGATATTTTTCGGAATTGCGTTTCACTTTTGCCTGAATTATCTCATCAATATCCAGTCCGCAGGCATCCGCCATAAGGATGCAGTAATTGAGCACGTCCGCCAGTTCTTCCTTTATTTTGTCGGTTTTTCCGGCGCAGACAAGGTCGTCCGCGCTCCATTGGAACACTTCGAGAAGCTCCGAAGCTTCGAGGGAAATTGAAATTGCAAGGTCCTTCGGGTTGTGAAACTGCTTCCAGTTTCTGTCGTCCCTGAATTTGAGCACCATATCTATCGTTTCCTGTTTCATTGTTGTACTCCTTCTTCAAAAAGCGTGCTCAGAAGCAGAGGCTTGTTTTCGCTTGAATATTCTATTTCGGAAGACCAGAACCTTGCGGCTTCGGAAATTCCGATTTGTTCTGCGACTTTTTCCGTCATAAAGAAACTCAAAAGACAGAAAGCAAGGGAGGTTTTCTGATATTCCGGGCAGAAATGGCGGAAGACAAAATAGCAAAAAAGCTGTTCCGCGGCGGTTTCGTCGGAAATTTCCGGCGGCGCGGGATTTTGGATTATGTTTTCAAGAACGCCGGTCCAGCTTTCGTCAAGCCTTTCAAGACCGAGGCAGATTTTTGCCCATTTTGCCAAATCGAGTTCCGGAACTTCTGAACCGAGAATTTTGAATGCGTTCTTTACCCTTTCGGCAAAAGGTTTTTCGCGGTTCTGAACCTCGGAGAAAATTCTGCTCCGCATTTCAAAAAATTCCGCTTCGTCCTCATAAAAACAAGGTTCTTCGCCGTCTTCGCCGATTTCGATGATTTCCGTTTTGCTTTCTTTTGTAAGAATAAGCCTTGCGGCCTCTTCACAGCAAAGGCCGAGGCCGATTTCCGTACGGGATTCATAGAAGTTTCGGAAACGGGGATGGTCGGAACAAATTTGCGAAAGGGATTCCTCCCCGAGATTTATATATATTTCGCAAAGGTTTTTATCGTTAAGAAACGGACAACGGTCGTTTTCGCAAAGGCGGAAAGAACCTCCCTCTTCGGAAAAATCGATGTTTTCCCGAAGCTTTTTGCCGAAATCTCCGGGAACGTTTTTATAAATTTCCGCGGTTTCTTCGTCAACGTCGATTTCCCAACCTATGCAGCAGCTATGTTTGCAATCTCCGGCAATGCATCGGAAATCCCGGTAATAATCCGGCGCAAAAATCTTCAAAAGCAAAATCCCCTTTCCGGAAAAATCTGCTTTTAATATATCACAAAGCAGGGATTTTGTAAAACAGGGAATAAAAAAAGGCGAGAGCAAGCCCCCGCCCTACTTTTTATTATTTTCCCCTCATCCGTCTGCTTCGCAGACACCTTCCCCCAAGGGAAGGCTTAAACGATGAGTTCATATTCGCCGGTGCCGTCGTCGCCGTTGTAATAATCCCAGAGTTTGTCGCCGTCATAAATTCCTTTATCGGTGACAAAGCCGGTAACGAGTTCCGGAGGAGTTTTGTCGAATGCGGGATAGAATCCGCTTACGCCTTCAACAGCGGTTCTTGTTCCGAGAGCTTCGAGAACAAGGTTCGGGTCGCGCTCTTCGATTTTAACGTCTTTTGCAAAGGGGTGGCATTTATCGGGGGTTCCGGTTACATAGAAAGGAATTCCCCAGTATTTTGCCGCAAGGGCGATCTGGAAAGTACCGACTTTATTGATAACAACGCCGTCCATGGTGATTGCATCTGCCGCGCAGGTGAAGACGTCGACTTTTTTTTCATGCATGGTCCAGCCGGGCATGTTATCGGTGATAACGGTTACGTCAAATCCCATATCGTGGAGAACGGAAGCGGTAAGTCTTGCGCCCTGGAAATAAGGTCTTGTTTCGGGGCAGACAAATTTGATTTTCTTGCCCTGGGCTTTGATTTCCTTGCACATGAAACCGAGGATGGTTTCCGCATAGCACTGGGTCATAACGGTGCCTTCGTCCGGGAATTTGGAAACAAGGTGTTTTGCAACTTCGCCGATTTTGTTATAGCGGTTATCGGTAAGGGCGATAATTCGGTCAAAAGTTGCCTGGATTGCGTCTTTTTCGCCTGCTGCATAAGCTTCTTCAGCGGCGGCAACGCAGGAATCGGTGATGATTTTGATGCGTTTTGCGGTGGTGGGTCTTGCGTTTACAATAAGATCCTGTGCGGCGCGGATATGTTCCATTGCTTTGTCATAAGGCATATCTTTTGCTTCATAGGCGGCAAGAACGATTCCCATTCCGCAGGCAAGATAAGGGCCTGCGCTTTGGACAATCATATCTCTCATTGCGTTTGCAACTTCTTCGGAAGTGTTGCAGGTGACAAATTTGATGGGATGGGGATAGCAGCGGCGGTCAAGAATGCGGACTTTTCCGTCTTCATACCATGCCACGTTTTCGTAACGGAGAAGGAAAGCAAGTCCTTCATCGGCTCTCGGCATCATAAAAAACTCCCTTCGGACAATATTTTTTCGATTTTATTATACACTTTTTTACATTAAGTTACAAGGCTTATCCCTTGTTTTCGCCCTTGACAGGATGTATAATATTTTTTATAAAATCCTTCAAAAGGAGCTGATTTTTCCCTTGACCAACGCGGACGAATATATTCAGAAATTCAAAGAGCTTGAAGCAATCGTAAAAGAAACTTTCGGGCTTAACGATTGGGATTCCGTAACGAATTTTCTTTCAAAGCGGGACGAATACCGTCCTTTCCGGGAGGAGATCAGATATTGCCAGGAAGTCCGCAATCTTCTTCAGCATAAGCAGAAAATCGGCGGGGAATATCCGGTTGAACCCACAAGGGAAATGATAAACTTCCTCGAACGGACGATAAATTCCCTTAAAAACCGCAAAAAATGCAGCCAGATTATGATTCCGAAAAGCCGCCTTTTTTACAGAAACTGTTCCGACAGCATCCGCGGAACCCTTTCTAAAATGAAAGAAATTCCTACCGGCCATGTTCCGGTCCTCGATAAAGACGGAAAAGTCTGCGGCGTTTTCACCGCCGTTTCGTTCCTCAATATCATTGCGGACAAAAAAGGCGAACCCATAGGTCCGGAATATTCCTTTTCCGAAGCGGCGGAATATATTTCCCTTAACCACCACGATTCCGAAGTTTACCGCTTTGTAAAAGGTTCGCTCTATGTTGACGAACTTAAAGATATTTTTGAACATACCTATTCCGGCGGAAAACGGCTTGCGATGGTTTTTGTAACTTCCGACGGAAAAGCGGACGGAAAGCTCCTCGGAACGATTTCCCCTTGGGACGTTCTTGGAAAAGAAGACGCAAAATAAATTTTTTTAATTCCGATGCAACAAAAACGCCCGAAAACGATACTTATTTAATAGTAAATTCATATTCTCTGTCTTGTAATTAAAAGAATATAATGTTATTATGTATAGGTAGAAATTTGCCTTTAAGAAAGGAATGATACATTTTGTCTGAAGAACAGAAAAAACCTTTTTCCGTAAATATTCCCGAGGACGATTTTGTCGACGATATTCCCGTTCCGGAAGACGGAACTTCTTCCGACGGAAAACCCCACAAAGTTGTCCGTTATGTTGACAATTCCCCGAAAGAAGAAAAAGCCGCAAAAGAAAAGAAGAAAAACAGTTTTGTAGGCGAATTCTTTGCCGGAGCAGCCGCAGGCGCAAAAACCGTAGGCGAAGGAATTTCCGCAGGAATCAAAACCGTTTCCGAAAAGAAACCCGCAGCGGAAAAGAAACCGAAACCCGAAAAAGCAAAACCCGCAGCACCTAAAGCGGAAGCCGTTGACGAAACCCAGTTCCCGAAAGACGAAAAAACCGCAAAGGAAAATCCCCTTTCCGGAATCATGGATAAACTCAAAAACCTTCCCACCAAAACCGTAATCATCGGCGCGGCCGCAATTCTTGTTGTTCTTATCGCGCTTATCCTTGTTCTTGCAACAAGCTGTTCCCCTTCCGACGAACCTTCCGGCCCCAACAACCCCGGAAGCAACATCGTAATCGGCGAAGACGACAACAACGGCGATAATCCCGGACAGGATCCCGAAGAAGAGCAGAAAATCGAGATTCCTTCAAGAAAAGACCAGTATGTTGAAGCTTTCAACACCAACAACGACGTTATCGGCTGGCTTTATATTCCCGGTCTTGAAGACGTTGACGCAGGCGTTTGCTTCAGCTATGACAAATCCTATCCTTACAACAAACGCGATATCACCGGCAAAAAGATCCCCAACAGCTACTGGATCGACGGCGCATATTACACCCATTTCCGCAACTTCTTCGGAAACACTTCCGCAGAACTTTCCACCAACACCGTAATCTTCGGCCACAGCGACCTTGGTAAAGAAAATCTTTCTTACAAAAACGATGACCCGAACGGTCCGCTTTTCTCCCAGCTTTTCAGATTCAAGGATCCGAACTTTGCCGAACAGACTCCTTATATTTACCTTACCCTTCCGGAAGAAAACACCGTATGGGAAGTTTTTGCGGTATTCTATAACGACGCAAAATCTCTTAACAAAGCTTTTGCTCCTTATTACAACAACAGCAAAAACGCAGGCGACCTCTGGTACATCGAACCTGCTCCCAAAACCGACGAATATGACCTCATGCTCAGAACCGTTCAGGAACGTTCCATCTACGATTATGACGTTGAAGTCACCACCGATGACCAGATTCTTACCCTTTCCACCTGCACCGTTGCATACGGCCTTCAGGCACGCGACAATTACCGCTTCGTAATCGTTGCAAAACTTGTAACCGACGTTGAAAACGAACATGTTAACAGAAACGCAAACTTCGTTATCAACGCAAACGCACCGATTCCGGAAACTTATAAGGAAGAATTTGACGGATATCTTTCTTCCTGGAAACCTTCCGAAAACTAAAAAGATTTTAAAAAAAGAGCGGTTATACCGCTCTTTTTTTGTTGCAAGTATCCCCGAAAAGTGATATAATTACCAACCAGTGAGTTCGAAGCCTTCCTCACTTAAAACAAAACCAAAGGAGATTTTGAAAAATGAATAACAGAAAAACAAAAACGGCTTTCCTTACCAAAAGCGCAATGATTGCGGCGCTTTATGTCCTTCTTACCGAAATTTCCGCCCTTCTCGGAATTTCAAGCGGAGTTATCCAGTTCCGTCTTTCGGAAATGTTTACGGTTCTTCCGATTTTTACTCCGGCGGCGATTCCGGGCGTTTTTATCGGCTGTATGATCTCGAACATCATAACCGGCGGAGTTTTCTGGGACGTTATCTTCGGAAGCCTTGCAAGCCTTCTGGGAGCCTGGGGCGCCTGGGCTTTGCGCAAAAAAAGCGTTTACCTTGTTCCCGTTCCGACGATCCTTGCGAACATGATCATTGTTCCTTTCGTTCTTCGCTATGCTTACGGTGCGGAAGGAAGTATCCCTTTCTTCATGCTTACGGTCGGTCTCGGTGAATTTGTTTGCGCGGGAATACTCGGAGTTTTCCTTGCAAAAACACTCAAAAAATATAAAATCATTTTCTGAAAAAAAACAACCTCCGCGGAAAGCGGAGGTTGTTTTTTTATTGACCGGAAATATTTCCGGGTGTATTATATAAAAAGACCAAGCAAAAAGGAGAAAACTCAATGGAAAAACTTCTTATAAGCGCCTGCCTTCTCGGTGTTTCCTGCCGTTATGACGGAAAAAGCAAACCTGTTTCCGGAATAGATAAACTTATGGAAAAATATGAACTTATCCCCGTTTGTGCGGAAATTTTCGGCGGACTTCCGACTCCCCGTGTTCCGGCGGAAATTTCCGGAGAAAAAGTTCTCACGAAGGACGGAAAAGACGTAACTGTGGAATATATCAAAGGTGCGGAAGAAGTTTTGCGCCTTGGAAAAATTTTCGGTGCAAAAAAAGCTCTTCTTAAAGAAAAGAGCCCTTCCTGCGGAAGCGGAATTATCCACAACGGAAATTTCGACGGCGGGCTTGTTCCCGGATTCGGAAAAACCGCGGCGCTTCTCCTTGAAAACGGTTTTGAAATTTTCGGCGAATCGCAGATTGATGAAATTATTTGACAGTAAAAAGGCGGATATTATCCGCCTTTTTTAATCGGACAGGGTTTTCTCCCCTCCGGGTTTTGGGTAATCCCTTATTCGTCACCTTTGGTGACACCTTCCCACAAGGGAAGGCTTTGCGGAACGGTCAAGAGCGTTCCCTGCTGTAACGCGGCGTTTTTGG
>JAZQUO010000039.1:0-67315 GCA_045631325.1 Oscillospiraceae bacterium | reverse complement strand
GAATCTTTGTAGGGGCGCACCTATGTGTGCGCCCGTTTTTTTATTGGACAGGGTTTGCCCCTCATCCGTCTTTTCTGAGGTAAACCGCAGAAAATCCACCTTCCCCCAAGGGAAGGCTATAGGAACGGTCAGAACCTCTCTGCGCTTTTATATTTTACATTTTATTAACTACTTTTGTTCTAAAAAGGTGTAAAATAAAGCCATAAACTTTAAAAGGGGGAATACGCCTTGTTCGGATATATAAAACCTTTTCGTCCGGAACTCAAAATCCGGGAAGCGGAAGATTACAAAGCCGTTTACTGCGGACTTTGCAAGGAACTCGGCAGAAGCTACGGAATTTTCGCAAGAATGACTCTGAGCTATGATTTTGCCTTTATGGCAATGCTTTTCATGTCCCTCGACAAAAATTCCTGCCCTTCTTTTGAAAAATGTTCCTGCATCGCCCATCCTTTTAAAAAGCAATGCAGATGTCTTGGAAACCGGGCAATTTCCCTTTCCGCAAAGGCGGCAATGATTCTTACCTATTATAAACTGAAGGACGACCTTTCCGACAAAGGCTTTTTTAAAAAAATCGCCGCTGCGGTTCTTTTTCCTTTTGCGGCTTCCGCAAGAAAAAAGGCTCTTTCCTTCGGGGAGGAAGCGATTTTTATCGATAATTCCGCGGCGGAAATGATGGCGGAACAAAAAATTCTTGAAGAAGAAAAAACTCCCCTTCCGGACAAAGCCGCCGAACCGACCGCAAAATTTTTGAGCAGAATAATAACTCTCGGCGGAAATTCCGGAAACGAAAGAATCCTCGAAAGATTCGGTTATCTCCTCGGAAGATATATCTATCTTTGCGATGCTCTTGACGACATCGAGGACGATATTGAAAAAGGGAACTATAATCCTTTCATTTTCGGCGGGGAAAAAGCCGTTTCGGAAGCAAAATCCGCACTTTTTCTTACAACGGCGGAACTTTTTGACGATCTTGAGCTTCTTGAACTTGACAAATATAAAGAAATAGTGGAAAATACAATAGACCTCGGTTTAAAAGCCGAAATCGAACGGATAATAAATAAAAAAGGGGGAAATGAAAACGGAAAATCCATATAAAGTTCTCGGTGTTTCCGAAAACGCAACGGACGAAGAAGTTAAAAAAGCATACCGCGATCTTGTTCGCAAATATCACCCGGATAAATACGTTGATAACCCTCTTGCTGATGTTGCGGCGGAAAAGATGAAGGATATCAACGCCGCCTACGATCAGATTCAGAAAGACCGTAAAGAAGGAAGAACTTCCTACGGGAATTCCGGAAGTTACAGTTACGGAAATTACGGAACCGGAAACGCAAGTTACAACAACTACGGAACCGGATATTCCCAAAACAGCCATTTTCCGGACGTTCGCAGACTTATTCAGCAGAACCGCATTGCCGAAGCGGACGAAATCCTCGACGGCGTTCCGGAATATAACAGAAACGCGGAATGGTATTTCCTCAAAGGAAGTATATATTACCGCCGCGGCTGGCTTTCCGAAGCGGCAAGATGTTTCCAGAGAGCATATCAGATGGAACCCGGAAATCAGGAATATGCCGCCGCATACCAGCGTATAGCTTATCAGCAGCAATACGGTTCATCTCCGGGAAGAAACACCGGAACACAGATTTACGGCTGTCCCTGTGACTGCTGCGATTGCTGCACAGCTTTGATGTGCATGGACTGTCTTTGCGGAAACGGATGCTGATTTATTGATTTACAATCCCTCAGTCACACCTGCGGTGTGACAGCTTCCTTTATATAATAGAGTCATAAAATAAAAAGAAAGGAGAACGCGTTTATGACAAAGAAAAGCCAGAAAGTTGCCCTTTGCGGAATGGTTGCGGCGCTTTGCACCCTTTTGATGTTCATGACTGGCGTTTTCCCTTTCGCAACCTATGCAATGCCCTGTCTTGCGGGACTTCTTATGGTGACTGTTGCGGTTGAAACCGGCGCAAGCTGGGCCTTCACCCTTTATGCCGCGGTTTCGATCCTTTCGATAATCCTTACCCCGGATAAGGAAGCGATGCTTATGTTTGTAATGTTCTTCGGGCATTATCCGGTAACGAAATTCTGGCTTGAAAAAATAAAATTCAAACCTCTTTCGCTGCTTCTTAAAATCGTCGTTTTCAACATCTGCATAGTTGTTGCATACTGGATCGTAATTTTTGTTTTCCAGATGCCGGATATCCTTACGGAATTCGGCGACTTCGGAAAATATTCCGTTTATATAATGCTCGGTCTCGGAAACGTTCTTTTCTTCGCTTACGATTTTGCTCTTACCCAGATAATGAACGTTTATATCCATATTTTCCGGCCGAAATTTTTAAGACGAAGCGCAAAATAAAAAAAGCAGGAACGCCGGGGACGACAGTCCCTACCGTAAAATGGAGAACGGAACGCATTGGGTTCATAATCTCAAAACCGTAGGGGCGGATATTATCCGCCCGTTTTTTTATTGGACAGAGTTACAATCCCTCAGTCATTTTTCTACGAAAAATGCCAGCTCCCTTTACACAAGGGAGCCAACCCTCCGGGAATCCTTTTTGAAAGATACGGATTCTTCACTGCGCTCAGAATGACATTGGTCTGTCATTGCGAGCATACCGAAGGTATGCGTGGCAATCCGTTTCTCTTTTTACCCTCCGGGTTACTTATTTTCCCCTCATCCGTCAAAACCTTCGGTTTTGACACCTTCCCCCGAGGGAAGGCTGAAATAAAAAAGCACCCTTACGGGTGCTTTTTTGTTTTGCGTTAATTTATGAATCTTGCAAGGAATTCCTTTGTTTCGTCTTTTTTCGGGTTTACGAAAATATCTTCCGGGGTACCTTCTTCGCAGATTACGCCGTCTTTCATGAAAACGACTCTGCTTGAAACGTCCCTTGCAAAAGCCATTTCATGGGTTACAACGATCATTGTAAGACCTTCGTCGGCAAGCTGGCGCATGACCGCAAGAACTTCGCCGACCATCTGGGGGTCAAGGGCGGAAGTGGGTTCGTCGAAAAGAAGAACTTCCGGTTCCATTGCAAGGGCTCTTGCGATTGCAACACGCTGTTTCTGTCCGCCGGAAAGCTGTTTCGGTTTTGCGTTGATATAGGGGAGCATTCCTACTTTTTCAAGAAAATATCTTGCTTTTTCTTCCGCTTCGGCTTTCTTTTTGCCAAGAACTTTTACCTGACCGACAACACAGTTCTGAAGAACGGTGAGGTTGTTGAAAAGGTTGAAGCTCTGGAAAACCATTCCGACCTTTGCGCGGTAATCGGTTACGGAAAAGCCTTTTTCGTCAATATCTTTTCCGTGAAAAAGAATTTTTCCGCCGGAAGGAGTTTCAAGAACGTTTATACAGCGGAGAAGGGTCGATTTACCGGAACCGGAAACGCCGATTATAGTTGTAACGTCGCCTTTTTTAACGGAAAAATCGATATCGGAAAGAACTTTGTGACTTCCGAAATTCTTTTCAAGATGCTGAATTTCTATGATATTTTCGCTCATTTGAAGTCCTCCAGTTTTTTCTTTTTCGGGTGATAGCTCAAAAGTCCGCTTGTGTATGCAAGAGTATCGGTTGTGGCAAGGTCATAGTTATCGTCGCCGTCCATCTTCTTTTCAAGAAGTCTGAGAAGTGCGGAAGCGGTTACGGTCATAACAAGATAGATTACCATTACGATGCTTGCGGATTCAAAGAAGCGGTAAAGGGCGCCGGTTGCGCTTTTATGCATGAAGAAGAGATCCGCAAAACCGATTACGGAAAGGACGGAAGTATCCTTGATGTTGATGATGAAGTTGTTGCCGATCTGGGGAATGATATTGCGGAAAGCCTGGGGGATGATTACGTTCATCATGGTCTGGAAGTGATTCATTCCGATTGCTTTTGCGCCTTCGGTCTGGCCCGGATCGATCGAAAGAATACCGCCGCGGACAGTTTCCGCCATATATGCGCCGGTGTTGATGGAAACAATCAGAAGTGCTGCGAAATAGATATCCATTTTGTAATCAAAAATCATAATTACGCCGTAATAGATGAAAACGGACTGGACTATCATAGGGGTTCCGCGGAAAAGTTCAACATATCCTTTAAGGATAAGATTTACTATTGTAAGAATTATTCTTTTCCAGAGAGGATCTTTTCTCTCGATCGGAATGGTCTGTACAACGCCGACACCGAAACCGATAATGCAGCCGACCGCAGTACCGACAAAAGAAACTATAAGAGTGTTGAGCGCGCCTTCAAGAAAAGCGGAACCGTATCCGGTCCAGACCTTGAGGACGCCTTCGATAAATTCTGCCAAAGTGATTCTCCTTTTTTACATTATAAACCGCCCGGAGTTCTTCCGGGCGGCAATTTTTGATTTAAAATACGATTATTCGCTGAGAGGCTGGACAGCAATTGCTTCTGCCATCATAGCTTCGTAATCTTCAACGGTAAGAGTTGCAAGAAGTGCGTTTACTGCTTCAAGAAGTTCGGTGTTGCCTTTTTTAAGGGAAATACCAAGGTTGATCTCTTCGTCGGAAACTTCGAATTCACCTGCGGTTCCGGTGAAATCAAGAAGAACCATGTCTTTATAAACTGCTACTGCTGCCATTGCGGTGGGCATATCGGTTACAACAAGATCAACTGCGCCGGAATCAAGTGCAACAAGCATTGCGGGTGCGTTTTCCTGTGCGGTAAGGATATTTGCGTCCGGAATCTGGGGAAGGCAGATATCATACCAGATGGTTCCAAGCTGGGAAGTGCAGGTTGCGCCTGCAAGATCTGCAACGGAAGCTGCGGAAGCAAAAGCGGAATCTGCTTTGGTAAGAGTTACGATGGAAGCATAGTAATAGGGATCGGAGAAATCGACCATTTCAAGTCTTTCTGCGGTGATGGACTGGCCTGCGATAACAAGGTCAACGTCACCGGACATAACTGCGGGAACAAGTGCGTCCCAGTCGAGTTTTACAATTTCAAGTTCCTTGCCCATGGATTCGGCAATAAGTTTTGCCATCATTACGTCATAACCGTAGGCATAGTTGTTGGTTCCTGCAATTTTAACTGCTCCGTTGGAATCGTCTGCCTGGCTCCAGTTATAGGGGGCATAAGCACATTCCATTGCAACACGGAGAACGTTTTCGTTTTCTTCGGTCTTGCCGCATGCGGCGAAGCCGAGGCACATTACCATTGCGAGTACGAGTGCGATAATCTTTCTAGTCATTGTTTGTTTCCTTCTTTCCTAAGAATTCATTTTTTTGCGGCTTTTTCTGAAAATAAAAAAGCCATGAATACTTTCGGATGAAGATTCATGGTACTTACATTCTTACAAAAATGCTTCGCAGGCATTTTGCGCCTGCTTAAAACCAATGATAGCTCTCCACCGAAGTGACAGTCCATGGGATATTATCCCATGACCCAGCAAACGGAAAACAAGGCTTTTTTCCGAAAGCTTCGGCGAAAGTTCCTTTCCTGCAAAACCGGGAGCCTTCCCTTAAAATGCTTTGCGTTACTGATAGCTTTCGCGCCTCTACCATTGTTTTTGGCAAAGCCAGAAACAATATGTATTCTGTTTTTATAGTTTTATATTATAAAACTATGTCAACGATTATAACAAAGTAAAGCGTTAAAGTCAACAGGTTTTTAAAAATTTTTAACAGAAAAATACCTTCGCAGCAACTTTAATTGAAAACTCCCGTTTTTTATGTTATTATAAAAAACAGAGTAAAAATAAATTGGAGGTTTTTTAATGAAAAGACCCGAACTTCTTGCTCCTGCGGGAGATATGGAATGTCTTGAAACGGCGGTGCATTTCGGCGCCGACGCAGTATATATCGGCGGTCCCCTTCTCCAGCTTCGCGCCGACAACGTCGGTTTTGACAGAGAAGGAATTGCGAAAGCGGTAAAATATGCCCACGAACACGGAGTCAAGCTTTACGTCACAGTAAACTGCTTCGCAAAAAACGAAGAGATCGATGCCGCGGAAGATTACGCAAAATTTCTCCATTCTGTTGGGGTCGATGCGGTAATCGTTTCTGATATCGGCCTTATCGCGAAGATCCACGAATCCGCACCGGAACTTGAAATCCACGTTTCCACCCAGGCAAACTGCCAGAATTATAACGCCGCAAATGTTTATTGGGCAATGGGCGCAAAACGCGTTGTTCTCGGAAGAGAAATGACCCTTGATGAAATCGTTGAATTCCACAAAAGAATACCGGAAGAAATGGAAATCGAAGCTTTCGTTCACGGCGCAATGTGCATGTCCTATTCCGGACGCTGCATGATCTCTTCCTATCTTGTCAACCGAAGCGGAAACCGCGGCGGCTGCGCACAGCCCTGCCGCTGGAACTACCACCTTGTTGAAATGAAGCGCCCCAACGAATTTTTCCAGGTTGTTGAGGACGAAAAAGGCACCGCCATCCTCAGTTCCCATGATATGTGCGCGGTCGGTTTCCTCGATAAACTTGAGGAAGCGGGAATCTGCTCCTATAAAATCGAAGGCCGCATGAAAACTCCGTTCTACGTTGCAACCGCGGTAAACGCATACCGCCACGCAATCGACGGCGACGTTCCGATGGAAGTTATCGAACGCGAACTCGACAGCATAAGCCACCGCCCCTATTCCAGCGCTTTCTATTTCGGCGAAATGAAAATGAGCCACGGAAATTCCGGCGCATATATCCAGAAATGCACCTTCATCGGAAAAGTCCTTGATTATTCCGACGGTTTTGTCACCATTCAGCAAAGAAACAACTTCAAACCCGGCGACGAACTGGAAGTTGTTTCACCCATCAGCATCGGCGAAAAATTCACCGTCACCGCAATTTATGACGAAGAGGGCAACGAAAGAGAGGACGCAAGACTTATTCAGCAGATTCTCCGTCTTCCCTGCCCGGTCGAACTTAAAAAAGGCGACCTTCTCCGAAAGAGAATTGAAGAATGATTTTTTGAGCACGAAACAATAAAATGAGCACGGCGAAAAATCTGCCGTGCTCATTTTATTGTTTCGGACAAAATTTTATTAAATCGTTCGCTTTTAACCCAGCAGGGTTTGCCCCTCATCCGTCTTTTCTGCAACAAGTTGCAGAAAATCCACCTTCCCCCGGGGGAAGGCTTTTTAAGAATACGGATTCTTCGCTACCCTCAGAATGACAATGGTCTGTCATTGCGAGCCTTTGCAGATGGCGCGGCAATCCGTTTCTCTTTTCGGAACGGTCAAGACCGTTCCCTACTGTAACTCGGCGGGTTTATATTGAAACTTTGTAGGGGCGCACCTATGTGTGCGCCCGTTTTTCACCACAAACCCGTAGGGGCGGATATTATCCGCCCGTTTTTTCTGTCCTCCGGGTTATTAAAAACCCGAAAGACCCTCGCTCTTTCTGGAACGGGGGTCTTTCGGGTTGGTTTATGGTGAAATTAACGGTAATTTTTCTCTGCTTTGGTCCATTTTTCAAATTCTTCTTCGGTTGCAAGAACTTTATGGGTACCTTCAATGGTGCGAAGCTCGCCCGCCATATAATCGATTCCGCTTGTGAAATAATCGTAATGCATGGAAGTGCGGACTCTTTCAACTGCGGGGTTCGGATGGGGAATTGCGGAAATAAGGCTTCTTGTATAAGGATGGACAGGATTTGCGAAAATTTCTTCGGTTGTTCCGGTTTCAACAAGGTGACCGAGATGAAGAACGCCGATTCTGTCGGAAATATATTTTACCATCGAAAGGTCATGGGCAATGAAAAGATATGCAGCGCCAGTTTCCTGCTGGATATCTCTCATAAGGTTTACAACCTGCGCCTGAATCGAAACGTCAAGAGCGGAAATACATTCGTCGGCGATTATAAGCTTCGGGTTCATGATAAGTGCCCTTGCAATACCGACCCTCTGGCGCTGGCCGCCGGAGAACTGATGGGGATAACGCTCTGCGTGTTCCGGTGCAAGACCGACCTTTGCGAGGATCCTTGCGATTTTTGCGTCACGGTCTGCTTTGTCGGTGTAAAGATGATGGATATCAAGTCCCTGGCCGATGATATCCGCAACTTTCTGGCGGGGGTTAAGGCATGCCATAGGGTCCTGGAAGATCATCTGCATTTCGGTACGGAGCTTCTTTTCGTCCGCCGCGGACATTTTTCCGGTAATATCGATTCCGTCGAAGGTGATTTTTCCTCCGGTCGGATCGTAAAGACGGATTATGGAACGTCCGATAGTGGTTTTTCCGGAACCGGATTCGCCAACAAGTCCATAAGTTTCGCCGGGATAAATCTCGAAAGAAACGTCGTCAACGGCCTTGACTGTGAACTTTTTGCTGATGGGGAAATACTGTTTAAGATTTTCTACTTTAAGAAGCGGAACTCTTTCTTCCATTTATTTCGCCTCCTTCAGCATACGGTCGATTCTTGCGCGAAGTTCCTTCGGCATTTCGACTTTCGGTGCGTTGTCGTCCAGAAGCCATGTTGCCGCGCAATGGGTCTTGGAAACCCAGAACATCGGAGGTTCGGCAATTTCGTCGATTTTAAGCGCAAATTCATTACGCGGTGCGAAAGCATCGCCTTTGATGCTGTGAAGCAGGTTGGGCGGGCTTCCGGGAATTGTATAAAGTCTTTCGTCGTGGGTTTCAAGATCCGGCAGAGCGGAAAGAAGTCCCCAGGTATAGGGATGTTTCGGGTCGTAATAGACCTCATCAACGGTTCCTTTTTCGACGATTTTTCCGGCATACATGATATTTACGAAATCCGCAACCTTTGCAACAACGCCAAGGTCATGGGTGATATAAATTACGGAAATGCCGAGTTTTTTCTGAACTTCTTTGATAAGTTCAAGGATTTTTGCCTGAATTGTTACGTCAAGAGCGGTTGTGGGTTCGTCGCAGATAAGAAGATCCGGGTTGCAGGAAAGAGCGATCGCGATAACAACTCTCTGGCGCATACCGCCGGAAAGCTGGTGAGGATAGTTCTTCATACGTTTTTCCGGGTCGGTGATTCCGACCATATCAAGAAGTTCAACCGCGCGTTTCCAGGCTTCTTTTTTCGGGGTTTTGAAATGCCAGATCATGCCTTCCATAATCTGATCACCGATAGTCATGGTGGGGTTAAGGGAGGTCATGGGGTCCTGGAAAACCATTGCGATGCGCTTGCCGTTTATGGTCTGGCGCATCTGTTTTTTTGAAAGGGTGAGAAGGTCGATTGTTTCCTCCTCGCCTTTGTCGTTTTTGAAGGTGAAGAGAGCTTTGCCCGCTTCAACTTTTCCGTTGGTATCAAGAATACCGATTGCGGTTTTAACGGTTACGGATTTACCGGAACCGGATTCGCCTACTATTGCAACGGTTTCGCCGCGTCTTACCGCAAAATCAACGTTGCGGAGAGCATGAACTTTGCCGGCGGTTGTTGCGAAGGAAACGGACAGACCTTCAACTTTAAGGATAAAATCGCCTTTTTCTTCCATGAATCTGTCCCTCCTTTACATATCTTTCTGTTTCGGGTCAAGGGCATCGCGAAGACCGTCCGCAAGAAGGTTGAAACTGAGCATAAGAAGCGCAAGAACTATAAGCGGGGAAACGATCATATAAGGATGAGTCGAGAAGTTCTTGTATGCGTCGGAAATAAGAGTTCCGAGAGAAGCCATCGGAGCAGGAATACCAAGACCTACAAAAGCAAGGAATGCTTCGGTAAAAATTGCGTGGGGAATGGAGAACATGGTCTGGGTGATGATCTGGCCGATGATGTTGGGCATAATTTCCTTGAAGATTATGCGCATAGGGGAAGCACCGAGAGTTTTGGATGCAAGAACAAATTCCTGTTCTTTGAGTTTGAGCATCTGAGCACGGGCAATACGGCTCATGGGGATCCAACCGGTGATCATAAGAGCAACAATGATCGCGCCAAGACCCGGGCTGAGCACAAGGATCATAAGGGTTACGATTACAAGGTTCGGAATACTGTTGAGGATTTCCGCGCAGCGCTGCATAATCGCGTCGAGTCTTCCTCCGAAATAACCGGAAACAAGTCCGTAGGAAAGACCGAAGATAACGTCGATTATAACCGCGACAACCGCGATATAAAGGCTTATTCTTGTTCCTTCCCAAACACGGGTGAAGATATCACGGCCGAGAGTATCGGAACCGAACCAATAATAAACGTCATCAAAACCGTTTTTTTCGTAAAGGTTCTGTTTGATTTCTCTTCCGCCGAGGAAGATGCTTTCGCTGCCGTCAAAAATTCCGAGATTTTCAAGTCCGGGAATTCTCGGGGCAAGGTTCTGTTCTTCGATAATCTGGCTCTCATAAGTATAGGGAGTCATTGAAGGGCCGAACACAGCAAAGAAAATTATAATTGCAATCATGATAAGACCGAAAATTGCGCCCTTGTTGCGAAGAAAACGGACAAGAGCATCCTTCCAGTAGTTCTGGGAAGCAAAGTTGCGGTCAACATGTTTGTTTACGTCATTATGTGTAAGTTCAAATGCGTCCTGCGGAAGTGCGGAATAATCAAAATTTTCAGCTTTCATGATTATCCTCCTTCGAAAGACGAATTCTCGGGTCGATGATACCGTAAAGAATATCAACAACAAGCATTATGCCGATATACATAAGGCTGTAAATGAAAGAAAGAGCAATTGTTACGTTATAGTCGTTCTGCTGGATGGAACGTACCATAAGTTCGCCGATACCGGGAATCGAGAAAATTTTCTCGATAACAAGGGAACCGGTCATGGTGTTTACGATCAGCGGACCGAGAACGGTGATGATCGGGATAAGTGCATTGCGGAGAGCATGGCGGATAATAAGTTTCGGACCGCTTATACCTTTGCTTTCCGCAAGAAGCATATAGTCGCTTCTGAGAACTTCGAGCATTTCCGTTCTTGTAAATCTTGCAATGTTCGCCATAGAGAACATCGAAAGGGCAACGGTCGGAAGAATTGAGGAAACAAACGGATTTGCGGATTCATAAAGAATCGGGAACCAGCCAAGGCGGGAACCGAAAGTATATGAAAGGGCAAGGGCGAAAACATAGGACGGAAGCGAAACACCGAGAACCGAAATTACGGTTGCGATTGTATCGAAAATCGTATTATGTTTAAGCGCAGCAACAAGACCGAGCAAAAGGCCGATAGACGCACCCAGCAAAACAGCCTGTCCGCCAAGGCGGATAGAGGTCGGAACCCTGTTTTCAAGAAGCTGGGTTATCGGTACGTTCGAGGCTATGTTATAGGAAACGCCGAAATCGCCTTTAAGAATGTTGAAAAGATATTTGAAATAACGGACTATGATAGGTTGGTCAAGTCCGTATTTCTGATAAAGAATATCGATCTGCTCCTGGGAAAGTTTATCGTCGTTGAACGGTGAACCGGGCATAAGTTCAAGCATCAGGAACAGGAGCAGGAGAAGTACAAGAATTGCAACAATTGAGTATAAAACTCGCTTGAATATGTATTTCTTCACTGAGGATTATCCCTCCTTATATAAAAGCATACAGTGACCCGTTATAAGACGGGCCACTGTAAGGCCTTGAATTATCAAATAATTGACTTTGCTTTCAGAAATCAGCCGACTTTTACGTTTTTGTAAACGCGGTTGAGGCCAACTGCATGGAATTCAATGCCGGTGATGTCGGGTTTGATAAGAGAAGCATTTGCGTTCTGGTATACAGGAAGGATAACTGCTTCGTCAGCAATGATCTGTTCTGCATCTTTAATAAGCTGCCAACGTGCTTCTGCGTCAACTGCATACTCAACAGTTTTGATCTTGTTGAGGATTTCCATGTAAGCGTCGGAATGCCATGCGCCGTAGTTATGAGTATAACCGTCGGTCCAGAGATCCATGTAGGTAAGCGGGTCAGCATAGTCAGGTCCCCATCTGCAAAGGCCGATGTCATAATCGTGTGCTTTCATAAGGTCGGAACGCAGTTTCTTCGGATAAGGCTGAAGAGTAATGGTAAGACCTGCAAGGTTGGTCTGGAGTTCCTGCTGAATGAATTCAGCAACAAGTTTTACGGATTCTTCATCGTCGAAGATAAGGGTGAGTTCAACGGAATCGGTGCCAAGTTCTGCAAGACCTGCTGCCCAGAGAGCCTGTGCTTCGGAAACGTTGTATTCGTTGTAGGTGATACCGGAAGATTCGCGGTAATCTTTGCCGTCAGGACCGGTTGCAAGACCAACAGGAACACAGAAGTCTGCCGGGAAGGAACCGTTTCTGAGGATGTTGTTGCAGATAGCTTCTTTATCGAATGCCATACCGATTGCTTTGCGGATATTTACGTTTGCCATTGCGCCGCCTTTGGATACGTTAGGAGACATATACCAGAGGTAACCGGATTCGGTTGCAAGGAATTCTTTGTCTTCTTTAAGAAGGTCTGCAAGTTCGGAAGAAAGTACGCAAACGTCAAGTTCGCCTGCCTGATATGCGTTATATGCCTGCTGGGAGTCGAGGATTACTTTGTAGGTAAGGCCTGCAAGTTCAACTGCGTCAGCATCATAATAAAGTTCGTTTTTAACCATTTTGAATTCGGTTGCTGCGGGGGTATATTCGGAAAGAGTGAAGCAGCCGTTGGAAAGATAATATTCCGGAGCGGAGCCATAGAGGTCGCCGCATTCTTCAACGAAAGCTCTGTTCATGGGGTAGAATACCGGGAAGAACATAAGAGTATCGAAGAAAGCGCAGGGAACGTCGAATTCAACTACAAGGGTTTTGTCGTCTTCTGCGTAAACGCCGAGTTCGGTTGCATCCATTTCGCCGGCATAAATTGCGGAAGCATTTTTAATACCTGCGGTTTCGAAAAGGGAAGCATATTCTGCCGGAAGAGCCATAGCTCTCTGCCATGCAAATACGAAGTCATCTGCGGTAACTTCTGCGCCGTTGGACCATTTTGCGTCGCGGAGCTTGAAGGTCCAGGTCATGCCGTCGGGGGAGATTTCATAGTCTTCTGCCATACCGGGGATTGCTGCACCGGAAGCATCGCACTGGAAAAGACCTTCGACCATAGCACCGATTACTTCGAAGTCATCGCCTGCGGAAGTGAGAGCGGGGTCGATGGAGTCGATTGCTGCTGTGACGTGAACATTAAGGATTTTGCCTTCTGCGCCGCCTTCTTCTTTGCCGCAGGCTGCAAGGCTGAATACCATAACAAGTGCAAGGATCATAGCAAGGATGTTTTTAAGTTTCATTACATTTCACCTCAATCAATGTTAATTTCACCGTCAATGAAATTCTTAGCAACCAAAGTTTCATTGTGATATTTCGTATATTACACCCCTTTTATGCGTTTGTCAAGCAAAAAATGCAAAAAATATGAAACTTTTTTATTTTATTTTGTTTTTCCAAGAAATACAAATGTGTTTTTACGGAATAATTTTACTTTAAAGCCCTAAAATATTATTGTCCTTTTCAATATATTTTGCCCGTTTCAGGAAAATTTTTGTTGATTTTATCGTTTTTTTAAAAAACGCTTTTATATGCAAAATTATTGTATATTTTTATAAATTTCTGTATAAATATACGGAAATCAAAATTCGGTACAGCGTTTTACAGCATAAAAGCGATTTTGCAAGTTATAAATATAAAATCCTGCATTTTTTGTGATAAAAGGCAAAAAAATACACCGTCTTTTGCTTAAAAAGACGGTGTTAAGAATTTTAAATCTTTGTTTTTTTGCAAAAAACAGTCAGATAAGTCCTTCAACAAGCATTTTTGCCGCTTTTTCTTCAAGGGAAAAGTCCGTTTCGCGGTAATCTTCGCCCAAAACACAATGCAGAACTTCCTTCATCATGATCGGGTTTCTTACAAGAACCGGTCCGAGGCACCAGGTTGCAAAAAGATTTTTGTAACGGCAGCCTTCGCCTTCGCCGACAGAACCTTTTCCGGAATCCGCTTTGAGGACTTTAAAGAGGCGGTTTTCGTTGGGGGTGTTGAATTCAACGCTTTCACAGCGGTAATATGTTCCGAACATTTTTTCTTCCGGAGCAAATTCCGGCGCAAGAACAGCGTCGCTTACATAAAGGCTGTCAAATTCTTCCGCTTCGCAATCGAAAAGGCCGATTCCTTCGTAAGTTTTTCCGTCAAGCATGGAAAAACTTTTTCCGAAAAGCATATTGGAACTTCCGGTTACAACAAAAACCTTTCCGCTTTCGATGTAATCGAGCACGGCTTCCTTATGCTTAATAAAATCCGAACTTATCGCGGAAACGTTATGGGGTTTTCCGTGGGTGAGAAAAACGATATCATAACCGGAAAAGTCGATTTTGTCGCCAACTCCGAGAGTTTCGGTTTCCGCTTCATATCCCATTTCGCGGATTCTTTTTTCGAAAGCGGTGACGTTTTTTCCGTCGCCGTTAAGATCAAGAGCTTCGCCGTAGAGGTTGAGTATTTTTATTTTTTTCATAATTTTCTCAATTCCTCCAATACTTTATCTTCGTTTGAGAAAACGGAGGAAGTCATTACATAGATGTTTCCTTCGGTTTTTTCAAGGCAGGAACCGAGATCCTCGTCCCTGTCGCAGATCTGAACTCTTTCCATATCGATATCCGCAAGTTTAAGGCGCACAGCCATATCGTAGCGGCGTTTTCCGACAATAACGATATGTTCCACCTCTCTGAGGTTCTCATAGGCGACGTCATACATGAAGAGAACGTCCCTGCGTTCGGTATGGAACATATTGTTGGAAATGATTATAAGGGTTCTGGGGCCTTCCTTATCCGCAACGAACTCAACGCTCTGGTCAATGGAGGCGGGGTTTTGTTTTGTAAGGATAAGCTGGCATTTTCTTCCGAGAACAGAAAGTTCTTCGTAACGTTTTGTTACGCCGATATCAAAAGTTTCCGCGGCGGAAAGAACTTTTTCAAGTTCAATTCCGGCTGCACCGGAACAGACGGCCGCTGCGGCAACGGTGTTGAACATGAAATAGGTTGCGTCGAAGGTGATTTTTGTTTCTTTTCCGTTGATAAGGAATTTTCCGCCTTCAAAATCAAAATCATGTCCGACGAAATCCGCATCCGGGGTTTCAAAACCGCAGTTTTCGCATCTGAACGAACCGACGTGATTATAATGATAATAATTATAAGAAAGGTTGTGCATGCATCTGGGGCAGACTTTTGCGTCGTTTGTGCCGCTTCTGCATTCCTTTGTGGAACGTTCGTTTTCGCCGAGAGCAAACCAGATAACCGGGTTTTCGATTCCCCAGCTTATCTGCTGGGAAACGGGATCGTTTGCGTTGAGAATATAGGTCGTTCCGGGGGTTACGCCCATTTTTATTTTTTCAAGAACGATTTCCGGACAGCAGTTGCGGACTATCTGGTCGCGGAGAAGGTTTGTTACAAGGACGTAATCCGGGGTTGCTTCTTTTACAAAGAAACGGAGCCAGCGTTCGTCAATTTCAAGAACAGAAAAATCCGCTTTTACTTTTCCGCCGAAAGTGCAGTTGGTGAGAAGCGCGGTTGTGATTCCTCCGAGCATATTGGAACCGAAGCTGTTGTTGATTACGGAAAAACCGTTTTCGCGGAGAATATGTGTTACCATATTGGAAGTTGTGGTTTTTCCGTTGGTGCCGGTGATGCAGATGATTTTGCCTTCAAAATCAAGTCTTTTCAGAATATTCGGGCAGATGATTCTTGCAATATCGCCGGGTTTTGCGGTGCCTTTTCCAACAAGGCGTCCGATGAAATAGAGCACTCTGCAAACGCAGATGGCAATGAATAATCTCATGGATAAACTTCCTTTTTCAATATTGCCTCCCTTGTTAAAGGGAGGGGGGACCGTTGCGGTACGCACGGTGGAGGGATTCTTTTTTTCTGCAACGGTTTTTTTATAATGAATCCCCCCGTCTTTTTTGATTTTCATCAAAAAAGCCACCCCCCTTTGACAAGGGGGGCTTAAAATTAAAGAGTGATGAGTTTCTTTTCGCTCTTGGTGATAACTTCGCATCCGTCTTCGGTTACCATTACGATATCCTCGATTCGGACGCCGAACTGACCGTCAAGATAGATTCCGGGTTCAACGCTCATTACGATTCCCGCTTCGGTAAGATCGGAGCAAAGGGGAGAGAATCTGGGGTTCTCATGGATTTCAAGACCGAGGCTGTGGCCGAGACCGTGGCCGAATCTGCCTTCATAACCTGCACCGTAGATCATATCTCTTGCGACTGCGTCGATGGAGTTGCAGGGAACGCCTGCTTTTACTGCGTCGATTGCGGCAAGCTGTGCATCGAGAACAAGGTTATAAACTTTTTCCTGTTCTTCGGAAATTTTGCCGATTGCGACGGTTCTGGTCATATCGGAGCAATAGCCGTTATGTGCTGCGCCGAAGTCCATGGTTACGAAGTCGCCTTCTTTTACGATGTTCATTCCGGGAACTGCGTGCGGCATGGAACCGTTTGCGCCTGCTGCAAGAATGGTATCGAAAGCAAGACCGGTTGCGCCGTTGCGAAGCATGAAATAATCGAGTTCAAGCTGAAGGTCTTTTTCGCGGAGACCGGGTTTGATAACCTCGAGCATATGGAGGAAAGCCTTGTCGGTGATTGCCTGTGCTGCGCGGATTTCTTCCATTTCGTCAGCGGATTTGATGCTTCTCTGGTGGAGAATGATGCTGTTGAGTCTGGGGTCATCAAGAAGTTCCGCTTTAAGAACTTTGCGGAGGCTGAAAAGGCTTTCAACAGTCATGTAACCGGATTCGATTCCAACGGTTTTAACTCCGAATTCCTCGAAAAGTTCGTTAAGCTGTTTTGCCATATCGGTCATAAGAATAACTTTTGCGTCGGTAACTGCTTTGGTGCCTGCTTCAACATAGCGGCTGTCAAGAAGAAGAACAGCGTTTTCCCTTGTTACAAGAAGTGCGCCTGCGCTGGATGCAAAACCGGTGTAATAACGGCGGTTAACGTCGGAAGTGATAAGAGCCGCATCAATATCTTCGGGAAGCATCTGGGAAAGTCTTTTGATTCTGTCCATTCTGAATCCTCCTTATACATTATCTTAAAGGTTTTTCAAAAAACCTTTTGAATTTTATAAATCTGTTGTTTTCCGGGCCAAGGGGTTCTGTTAAAAAAACCTTTGCCCCAAGAATTTTTCCGCCAAGGACGTCTGTGAAAAGCTGGTCGCCGATAACGGCGGAATCCTTCGGTTCAAAACCGTATTTTTCAAGCGCGGTTCTGAAACCTTTCGATAGGGGCTTTTTGCTTTCGCTTACATAATCAAGCCCCAGTTTTTTTGCAAAAGGTTTTATGCGGCATTCGCTGTTGTTGGAAATTATAACCGGAACGATTCCGCAATTTCTGATTTCCTCAAGCCATTCCGGAACACCGGGAAAAGGTTCTTTTGAACCATGGAACGAAAGGGTGTTGTCCGCATCAAGCAGGACGATTTTTATTTTGTGTTCCAAAAGAAATTCCGTTTTTATATCGGTTATCTTTTCAAAACGGAAATCCGATTTAAAAATCGACAAAATCCCTTCCCTCCTTTACGTTTTTCCGGAAAAATAAGAAAGCGGACAGCAAAAGCCGTCCGCCATCCTCTTTTTTCTGTTAGAAATCAATACTTTCTCTTGCGAGCTGCTTCGGATTTCTTTTTACGTCTTACCGAAGGCTTTTCATAGCACTCGTGTTTTCTGACTTCTGCGAGAACGCCAGAGCGTGCGCAGGAACGTTTAAAACGTCTGAGAGCGCTGTCAAGAGATTCATTTTCTTTTACATGAATTTCTGCCATAATCTGTTTCCCTCCTTCGCCATTGGGCTGGAGCTAAGAACAATTCTGTTCTTCGTACATAAATGTAACATTAACATTATATACTTGAAGACCTTCGATGTCAAGTATAAAATTACCACTATTTTTATTAATTTTATATTAACATATTAATACATTATTAAAAACAAGGCTTTTATTCATGCGGTTTTTTGATTTTCAGCCGTTTTTTGAAACACCCGGGTTCGTTTGAAGGTTTTCTTCGAATATGCATATACAGCAAAAGTCCCGCGTTTTCCAGAACGCGGGACTTTCAAAAAAAGATATGAGGAAATGAAAGGAATTATCCGAGGATCGCGCGGTCGGAAAAATGTCCGCCGACTTCGCTGAATTTTTTCATAAGGTCTTCAACGGTGAGTTTTTTCTTCTCTTCACCGGAAACGTCGTAAACAATTTTGCCTTCGTTCATCATAATAAGGCGGTTGCCGTGTTTAATGGCGTCGCTCATGTTATGGGTGATCATAAGGGCTGTGAGTTTGTTTTCGTTAATGACTTTGTCGGTGATTTCAAGAACTTTTGCGGCGGTTTTGGGGTCAAGGGCCGCGGTGTGTTCGTCGAGGAGAAGAAGTTTCGGTTTAACCATTGTTGCCATCATAAGGGTGAGAGCCTGGCGCTGGCCGCCGGAAAGAAGTCCGACTTTTGCGGAAAGGCGGTCTTCAAGACCGAGGTCGAGAGAAACAAGCATATCATGATACTGTTCTCTTTCCGCCTTGGTGACTTCCCAACCGAGTCCGCGTTTTTTGCCTCTTCTTGCGGCAAGAGCAAGGTTTTCCTCGATCTGCATATTGGCTGCGGTACCGGTCATAGGGTCCTGGAAAACACGGCCGAGAAGTGCGGCTCTTTTGTGTTCCGGAACAGCGGTGACGTCCTGTCCGGCAAGATGGATGGAACCTTCGTCAATGGGCCATACGCCGGCAATTGCGTTGAGCAGGGTGGATTTTCCTGCGCCGTTGCCGCCGATTATGGTTACAAAATCTCCGTCTTCAAGATGGAGATCGATTCCCTGAAGGGCTTTTTTCTCGGTGATGGAACCGGGGTTGAAAGTTTTATAGATACCTTTTAAATCAAGCATTCTTTCCTGCCTCCTTTGCGCGTTTTCTTTCCGCTAATTTAAGGCGGAGGAAGGAGTTCTTGAAGTTCTTTTTAAGATAAGGAACCGCAAGGAAGATCGCAACAATGATTGCGGTGAAAAGTTTCATATCGTTTGTCGGGAGTTTGAGCCAAAGGACAACGCCCATGATGATATAATAGAGGATACCGCCGATTACTGCGGAAGAAAGGCAGAGCCAGAAGGTCATGTGTTTTCCGAAGAAAGCTTCCGCAAGAACTTCGCCGATGATGATGGAAGCAAGACCGATTACGATAGCGCCTCGGCCGATTGCAACGTCAGCAAAGCCCTGGTACTGTGCAAGAAGTCCGCCGGAAAGAGCAACGATTCCGTTGGAAAGCGCAAGAGCGAAAACTTTGCAGAAATTGATATTGATTCCCTGTGCCTTTGCCATTGCCTGGTTGCATCCGGTTGCACGGATTGCGGAACCTGCTTCGGTTCCGAAGAACCAATAGAAAGCGGCGATAAGAGCTGCGGCGAAAATAAGAGCGATAACGATTGCTTCATTAACGGTACGAAGGGAAAGAATAAGGTCGTATTTATCGACGGAAACAGCCTGGTTCGGTTTGTTGCCGAGGATATGAAGGTTGATGGAATAAAGTGCAATCTGGGTAAGAATACCCGCAAGAATAGGGGCAATACCGAGCATTGTATGGAGAAGTCCGGTCACAAGTCCCGCAAGCATTCCTGCGATTACGGCGACGATCATTGCCGCCCATGCGGGCCAGCCCATGATTATAAGCATTACGGTTACTGCCGCGCCGGTTGCAAAGGAACCGTCAACGGTAAGGTCGGAAAACTCCAAAAGCCTGTACGAAATGTACAGGCCAAGAGCCATTATTCCCCAGATTGCGCCCTGGGCAACATAGCCCGGGAATGCGTTTAAAAGAGTACTGATATCAAGCATTGAGAAATTTGCCTCCAGAGTGATATTTTAAAAATCGGTTATGCAAGAGGTGCATAGCTTTCCGGAACTTCGATTCCGAGAGCGGTGCAGTTTGCTTCGTTGAAGAGTTTCTGAACTTCGGGAGCATACTGAATTTCCATTTCGCCGGGGTTTGCACCGTTTACAAGAATTTCGTATGCCATAAGGCCTGCTGCATATCCGATATCGAAGTAATCGATGGAAAGGGTTGCAACACCGCATCCGCTACAGATACCGGATTCACCTGCTACGATAGGTTTGCCTGCGGGAATTGCAACGTTTGCAATGGTTTCGGTGCAGGAAGCGGCGGTGTTATCGGTGGGGATATAAATTACGTCTGCTGCTGCGCAGGCGGCGGAAGTTACGTTTGCAACGTCGTTGGAATCGGCAAAGGTGAATACTTCAACTTCGAATCCCATATCTTTGAGGTAACCGGAAATAACGTCGGACTGATATACGGAGTTGGGTTCTGCGGAGCAATAGAGAATACCGATTTTCTTTGCTTCGGGGAAGAGTTCCTGGATCATTGCTGCCTGTTCATCAAGAGGAGCAAGGTCTGCGGTACCGGTGATGTTTGTGCCGGTTTTTCCGGTCCAACCTTCAATTTCAAGAGCGGTTGCATAGTCGGTGATGGAAGTTCCGACTACCGGAATGGTTGCGGATGCTGCGGCTGCTGCCTGAAGAGCGGCGGTTGCATTACCCATCATAAGGTCAACGCCTTCTGCAACAAGCTGGTTGCAGATGGTGACGCAGGTTGCAGCGTCGCCGGAGGCATTGTGTTCAACAAAGGTTACGTCGTCGCCGAGTTTTTCGGTAAGAGCAGCTTTAAAGCCTTCGGTTGCAGCATCAAGAGCAACGTGCTGAACAAGCTGGCAGATACCTACTTTATAAGTGCCGTCTGCTGCGGGTTCGCTTCCGCAGGAAGCCATGCAGAGAACCATTGCGAGAACCAAGAGAATACTGACGATCTTTTTCATTTTCATTTCCTCCAATTTGAAAACAGTTACAAAAAAAGCGGTCCCCGGTTTTTGGGGACCGCTTTGATTTACTTTCACATAAATCGCAAAACCAAAGCCAGAGGCCAAAAGCCTTTTTTAAGAATTATTCATGCGGGAATAAGCGCCCATAAATCGGGTGCAATAATACATGAAATATTCTTTTCCGAAAACTTTCATGTTTTTCATCGCCGCAAGTTCCTTTCTGACTTTAATTGCTTTTGATGTTTAAAAGTATAACGCTTTAAAGAGATAAAGTCAAGCGTTTTTCAGAAACTTTTTGCAGGTTTTTTAAGAAAATTTTCATTATATATTATGGACCGCAGTTTTTTTAACATGCCACAGTACTATAACATAAAAAAGAGGGTAAAGCAAGTTTACCGCCATTTTTATGTTTATATTATGATTTATAAATGAAACATAAAAAACGCACCCTTTCGGGTGCGCTTTTTTAATCTGTTTTATCAGCCGATTGCTACGTAATTTTCGGGAACGGTGATTCCAAGAGCGGCGCAGATATCTGCGTTATATTTCTTGATAACTTCGGGAGCATATCCGATTTCCATTTCGCCGGGGTTTGCGCCGTTTACAAGAATTTCGGCTGCCATTTCGCCTGCGATATAGCCGATATCAAAATAGCTGATGGAAAGAGTTGCAACGCCGAAGCCTTTGCAAGCATTTTCTTCACCGGAGATGATCGGAACCCCGGCAGGAAGAGCAACGTTGTTGATGGTTTCTGCACAGGAAGCAGCGGTGTTGTCGGTGGGGATGTAGAGAACGTCGGAAGCTGCGCAGGCGGCGGAAACTACGTTTGCAACGTCGTTGGAGTCAGCGAAGGTGAAAACTTCGCAGGAAAGGCCCATTGCCTCAAGTTCTGCAATAACAATGTTTGCCTGATATACGGAGTTGGGTTCTGCGGAACAATATACAATACCGACATTTTTTGCATCCGGGAAGAGTTCCGGAATCATTGCTGCCTGTTCATCAAGGGGAGCAAGGTCTGCGGTACCGGTGATGTTGGTGCCGGTTTTTCCGGTCCAGCCTTCGATTTCAAGAGCGGTTGCATAGTCAGTGATGGAAGTTCCTACTACCGGGATGGTGGAGGAAGCTGCGGCCGCTGCCTGAAGAGCAGGGGTTGCATTACCCATGATGAGATCAACGCCTTCGGAAACAAGCTGGTTGCAGATAGTGATGCAGGTAGCGGAATCGCCGGAAGCATTGTGTTCAATAAAGGTTACTTTATCGCCAAGTTTTTCGGTAAGTGCGGCTTTAAAACCTTCGGTTGCTGCATCAAGAGCTTCGTGCTGAACAAGCTGGCAGATACCGACTTTATAATTTCCGTCCGCTGCGGGTTCGCTGCCGCAGGCGGCAAAAGAAAGGACCATTGCAAGGACGATAAGAATACTTACGATTTTTTTCATTTTTATTTCCTCCGTTTCGGATTTTAACAGAAATACTTTTGTTGTTTAAAATTATAGCGCTTTAAAGAGATAAAGTCAATAGGTATTTTATGTTTTTCATAAAAAATTCAAGCTTATAATATTCACTATTAATACCTTATTTAAATAAAGTTCTTTTTGCAGTTGACCGGTTTTTCGGCTTGTGATAAAATTTATTAAGAAAAATGGGGGAGGGATTTTTTACGGAACTTTCTGAAAGCGCAAAAAAAGTCATAGAAATGCTTGAAGAAGCGGGTTACGAAGCTTTTGCCGTCGGCGGATGCGTCCGGGACAGCCTTCTCGGCAAAATGCCTTTTGATTTTGACGTGACAACTTCCGCTTCGCCGGAGGAAATGAAAGAAGTTTTCAGAAACGAGCACGTTATCGAAACCGGAATAAAACACGGAACTTTAACGGTGCTCATAAACAAGGAACCGGTTGAAACAACCTCTTTCCGCGTTGAAAAAGGCTATTCCGACAACCGCCGCCCGGAAAAAGTTGAGTTTGTCCGTTCCCTTTCCGAAGATCTTTCAAGACGCGATTTTACAATAAACGCCCTTGCATACAACGAAAAAAACGGTATAGTTGATCTTTTCGGCGGAATTTCCGATCTTGAGCACAGAGCGGTCCGCTGTGTCGGGAATCCGGACAAGCGTTTTAATGAAGATGCCCTGCGCATCATGCGGGCGCTTCGTTTTGCTTCCGTTCTCGGATTCGAAATCGAAGAAGAAACCGCTGCTTCAATCAAAAGAAATTGTGAACTCCTGACAAAAATCAGTTCCGAAAGGATATCTTCGGAACTTTCAAAGCTTCTTTGCGGTAAAAACGCCGCAAAAATTCTTCTTGAGCATCCGGAACCGTTTTTTGTGATAATTCCGGAACTTTCGGTGCTCAAAGGTTTTGATCAAAGGCATTTCCGCCATCATCTCGATGCTTTCGGACATACCGCAGCAGTTCTTGAAGCGGTTCCGCCGGTTTTGGAACTGCGTCTTGCGGCGCTTTTGCATGATATTGCAAAGCCTCTTTGCCAGACCGTTGATGAAAACGGAACCGGACATTATTACGGTCATGCTCAAATTGGTGCAAAACTTTCGGAAGAAATTTTAACAAGACTCAAATTCGATAACGAAACAAAAAAAGCCGTTTTTGAACTTGTTTCACGGCATGAAAACCGTTTTGAAGCCGAACCTAAAGCCATAAAAAGGCTCCTTTGCAAAATCGGCGCGGAAGGTTTTGAAAGACTTCTTTTCCTTATGGAAGCGGATGAGCACGGGAAACGGGAGGAATTCCGTTTTCCCGAAAGCAAATTTACGGAATTCCGCAAAATTGCCGCGGAAATCATCGAAAAAGAGGAATGTTTTTCTCTTAAAAATCTTTCAATCGGCGGAAAAGATTTAATCATGCTCGGATTTGTTCCCGGCCCAGAAATCGGAAGAATTCTTGAGCATCTTCTTGATTCGGTAATGGACGGAAAACTTCCGAACGAAAAAAATCCGCTTCTTGATGAAGCAAAAAAATTTATAAAATAAAAAAGCGGGAGAAAAACTTCCGCTTTTTTTATTTTGTTCAGTATCTTTCCGGATCTGCGTCAACAAATTCCCTGAATTTCGATTCGATCCAGACGTTCGCCTCCGCAAGTCCCTCCGGAGAAAGAGGAAAATTCTGCTCAACAACGTCGTCTGCGTGCTCATAGCTCATAACAGTATAAACCGCAACGCGTATAACACCGTTTTCTTTGTCGGGGCAATGGCGCCAACGAAAATCCCTTCTGCTGTCGGTATAAATATTGTTTTCACGGAGCATGTCCCATGTCGGTCTGTCAAGTTCAAGCGGCCTTTGCCATTCGCGTTTATATGCCATTTTTTCCGTTTCCTTTCGGTTTTTTCTGTTTAAAATTATATCACAGAGAAAAACCTTTTTCAACGCCGCAAATTTTATGTTTACAATTTTTTGCACTTGTGATAACATATTTTTGTATTTTCCCACGAAAGGAGCGTTTGATTTTGTCTGAATTTTGGTACACCCGTTCAACAATGAACGAACTCAACCCTGATTATATCAATTTTCCCCATTTCAGCCCCATCCATCTTTTTATAACCGCGGTTTTTGTTGCAATTATAATCGCGGCGATGTTTTTTTATAAAAAACTCGGTGACAAAGAAAGACAGAATTTTCTTTACGTAATGTCCGCTTTGCTTGTTGCGGACGAACTTTTCAAGCATATCTGTTCCGCCGCAACCGGACAATGGGAATGGGAATTTCTTCCGCTTCATCTTTGCAGCATCAACATTTTTGTCTGTGTTTTCAATTCTTTCCGCCGGGACAAACTTTCTTCGGAAGTTCTTTACGCAACCTGTATTCCCGGGGCAACTCTTGCGCTTTTAATGCCTACATGGAACGACCTTCCTTATTTTAATTTTATGAGTATCCATTCAAATTCCGTTCATGTTCTTCTTCTGATGTATCCGCTTCTGCTTCTTGCGGGCGGATTCAAACCGGATATAAGACGGGTTCCGAAGGTTTTTCTTGTTCTTCTATGCGAATGCACCCCGATATTTTTCCTCAACAAGATTATCGGCACAAACTTTTTCTTCCTTAACGGAACAGCAAACAACCCTGTTCTTGAACTTTTTGCCGGAATCTTCGGCGAAAAACTCTATATTCTCGGAATGCCGGTTCTTCTTGTTTTCGTTTGGGCGGCAATGTATCTTCCCTGGTATTTTATTGAAAAAAAGAAAAGCAAAATTAATTGCTGATATTTTTTCGGGCGGTTTTCCGCCCGATTTTTTTATATGTTGAAAAAATTGACTTTCATTGACTTAAAGCGTGAAAGTTGCTATTATAACCTTGTAAATTTTTTTGCATCTGAAAGGAACGGTTTTTATGGAAAACTTCAGTTTTGACAAAATTGAATATGTCCGTCCGGACGTTGATAAAGCGGAAGAAATCTGCAAAGAACTCACTGCAAGAGTCCGCGCAGCAAAAAGTTATGAGGAAGTAAAACAGATTATTCTTGAATCCGACAAATCCGGAGAAGAAATGGCAACCATGATAAACGTTGCACATATCCGCAACACCCTCAATACCACCGATAAATTCTATGAGGACGAAATGGCATTTCTTCACCAGCGCCTTCCCGTTGCGGAAGAAACTTTTATGGAATTTTCCAAAGCACTTCTCGAAAGTCCCTTCGCAAAAGATATCGATGCGGACCTTGGCCCGGAATTCCTTGAAAAAATTCGCCGCGAAGTAAACTCCTTCAAGCCGGAACTTATTCCGTATCTTCAGGAACAGTCCATGCTCACCACCGAATACCAAAAACTCATGGCAACCGCCAATATCGAGTTCGACGGCAAGGTGCTCAACCTTTACGGAATCCAGAGCTATTTCGGAAACCCCGACCGCGAAATCCGTAAGGCAGCTTTTGCAAAATATTCTGAATTTTATGCTTCCAACGAAGAAAAAATGGAAGAAATTTTTGATAAACTCGTAAAATGCCGCACCGCAATGGGCAAAGCTCTCGGTTATGAAACTTTCACCCCCCTCGGCTATATCAACCAGGGCAGAAGCGATTACGGCCAGAAAGAAGTTGCCGCTTTCCGTGAACAGGTCAAAAACGACCTTGTTCCCCTTTGCGAAGAACTTTATAAAGCCCAGGCAAAACGCATCGGCGTTGACAAGATCATGGCTTATGATGAAAAATTCATCTTCCCGGACGGCAACGCAGAACCCATCGGCGACGCAAAATTCCTTGTTGAACAGGCAAGAAAAATGTACCATGAATTAAGCCCCGAAACCGGCGAATTCATCGATTTTATGATCGACCACAACCTTATGGACCTTGAAAACAAACCGGGCAAAGCTTCCACCGGCTATATGACCAGCCTCAGAAAATATAAAGCTCCCTTTGTTTTCAGCTGCTTCAACCACACTATTTTTGATATGCAGGTCCTTTCTCACGAACTCGGCCACGCATTTGCGGGATACTGCGCAATGCGCCACCAGCCCGTTGCTGATTACTTCCACGAAAGCACCGATATTGCGGAAATCCATTCCATGTCCATGGAACAGTTCTGCTATCCTTATGCTGAATACATGTTCGGCGATATGGCAGACAAATACCGCTTCGCACATCTTCAGGACGCTCTTACCTTTGTTCCTTTCGGCGTTGCTGTTGACGAATTCCAGCATATCATTTACGAAAACCCCGACCTTACCCCGAAGGAAAGAACTTACGAATGGCATAAACTCGAAGAAAAATATATGCCCTGGAGAACCTATTCCGACGACGAATTTATGGATCGCGGCGGTTACTGGTACCACAAACTCCACATTTTCCTCTATCCTTTCTATTACATCAACTACACCCTTACCACCATGGGCGCAATGGAATTCAAAAAACGCTATGCCGAAGATAAAGAAAAAGCATGGAAAGATTACCTTGCTCTTTGCAACGCAGGCGGAAGCAAGAGCTATCTCGGTCTTCTCAAAGTTGCAAACCTCCACGTTCCTTTCGAAGACGGCTGTGTAAAAGAATCCATTTCCTACGCAAAAGAAATCCTTCTCAAAGCAATTGAGGAAGAACAGAAATAAAACAAAAACGAATAAAAAAGCTCCCTGCCGAAAAGCAGGGAGCTTTTTTGTTATTATCAATCGGAAATTTTTTGTCTTTCGGCTTTTTGAATCACTTCAAAATCAAGAGGAATTGAAATATCTTTTCCGTCAACAACAAGCCGATACCAATACATACTGTTTTCAGGAGCATCGTAATAACAGGTAAGGCTTAACGGATGTGCGGTCTTTTCCGTTCCTGTAAGAACAGTCACGCTTATGTAATAAAAGTTTTCTTCATGTCTGAAAGACCAGTCGCCGGCATATTCAAAATTTTCCGGATAATCCAGCGAAACTTCCACAGCATTATCAACCATATGCTTCATACCGTCTTTCATGCTTTCGGTGAAAATATAATCTTCCGCATCATAAGCTTCGTAACCTTTAAGATAAACGTCCGCCCCGTCTTCACCGACTTTTACGGAGGTGATTTCGGAATCCGATTCCATAATAACGGTAAACTCCGTGTCCCTGTAAGTGAAACTGTATTTTTCACCCTCGTCGGTACTTTCGACCTTTTGGAAATCCTTGATAAACTCTGTGTTCATTTTTATATCTGTAAGGGCCGAAAATATATTTTCTCTTTTTGTTTCATCGGTAACAACATCGCCCATGAAAAGGCGGTCGTAATAATCTTCGGTGAATTCTTCGGTTTCTTCGATAATTTCTTCGCTTTCTTCCGGAATTTCGATGGTTTCCGGTTCTTCGGAATCCGCGCATCCGCCGAAAGCCAGAGCAAGGGCAAGAATTATAAAGCAAATCTTAAGCAATTTTTTCAGCTGCATTTTAATCCTCCGGAAAAATTTTTATTGTACCGGAAGTGTTTCAATCATTTTGATTGCAAATTTCCGGATTATGTTTGCATCGATTGCGGTGATTTTTCCGTCACCGTCAACGTCGCCGAGAATTATCTGCTGTTCGGTGGGTTTTCTGAGTTTCGCAACAACAAGGCGGATGTAATATGCGTCCATTACGTCAACTTTTCCGTCAAGGTTTATGTCGCCGATTTCATATCCTTTCGGCGGGATTTCCTGAGTTTCGTAATGTTCGCAGTTTTCACAGTCTCTGCGTTCCTCGCCCGGTTCCGTCGGGGTTGCTTCCGTTACTGTGTACCATTCACCGAAACTGTGACCGGTTGCTTCAACGTAAGAATCAACGTAGCTGTCACAGCAGACGGAACAGGTGTGGGTTGTGTAGCCTTGTTCTGTGCAGGTGGGTTCGGTTATAACGGATTCGTAATTATGTCCGTTCGCAGGAACAATTTCCTGTGCGACAAGAATCTCGCCGCAGACAGAGCAATGTTTACCTTCGGTGAGACCCGTTTCGGTACAGGTAGGTGCAAGCGCTTTATCGATTACTTCGGTGTGGCCGGTTGCCGGAACTGCGTTCTGTTTTACGAGAATTTCGCCGCAGACAGAACAATGTTTGCCTTCGGTAAGACCCGTTTCGGTACAGGTAGGTGCAACCGCTTTATCGATTACTTCGGTGTGGCCGGTTGCCGGAACTACGTTCTGTTTTACGAGAATTTCGCCGCAGACAGAACAATGTTTGCCTTCGGTAAGACCGGTTTCCGTACAGGTAGGTGCGACAGCTTTATCGACTACCTCGGTGTGGCCGGTTGCAGGAACTACGTTCTGTTTTACGAGAACTTCTCCGCAGACGGAGCAATGTTTGCCTTCGGTAAGACCCGTTTCGGTACAGGTAGGTGCAACAGCTTTATCGATAACTTCGGTATGGCCAAGGGCAGGAACTACGTTCTGTTTTACAAGGATTTCGCCGCAGACGGAACAATGCTTGCCTTCGGTAAGACCCGTTTCGGTGCAGGTGGGTGCGACTGCTTTGTCGATTACCTCGGTGTGGCCGGTTGCAGGAACAACATTCTGTTTTACAAGAATTGTGTTACATACGGAACAATGTTTACCTTCCGTAAGACCTGTTTCGGTGCAGGTAGGTGCGACAGCTTTGTCGATTACCTCGGTGTGTCCGAGTGCAGGAACAACATTCTGTTTTACAAGAATTTCGCCGCAGACGGAACAATGTTTACCTTCGGTAAGACCGGTTTCCGTACAAGTAGGTGCGACCGCTTTGTCTATTACTTCGGTGTGGCCGAGAGCCGGAACTACGTTCTGTTTAACAAGAATTGTATTACATACGGAACAATGTTTGCCTTCGGTAAGTCCGGTTTCTGTACAGGTAGGCGCTACCGCTTTATCGATCACTTCGGTGTGGCCGGTTGCCGGAACTACGTTCTGTTTTACAAGAATTTCGCCGCAGACGGAGCAATGTTTACCTTCGGTAAGACCGGTTTCGGTGCAGGTGGGTGCGACAGCTTTATCGACTACCTCGGTGTGGCCAAGAGCAGGAACTACATTCTGTTTTACAAGGATTTCGCCGCAGACGGAACAATGTTTACCTTCCGTAAGACCTGTTTCGGTACAGGTGGGAGCGACCGCTTTATCGATTACTTCGGTGTGGCCGAGAGCAGGAACTACGTTCTGTTTTACAAGGATCTCTCCGCAGACGGAACAATGTTTACCTTCCGTAAGACCTGTTTCAGTACAGGTAGGTGCGACAGCTTTATCGATTACCTCGGTATGGCCGAGAGCAGGAACTACGTTCTGTTTTACAAGGATTTCGCCGCAGACGGAACAATGTTTACCTTCGGTGAGACCCGTTTCGGTACAGGTGGGTGCGACAGCTTTATCGATAACTTCGGTGTGGCCAAGGGCAGAAATCACAGTTTTTTGAGTTGCTCCGCAACCGCAGGCCATGATAAAATAACCGTCCTCGGTGCAGGTGGGTTCGACCCGCTCCTTTTCGGTGGAATAAACGTGCTCGCCGGTGGCTTTGTCAACTACCGTTTTTCTGCTGAGCTCTTCCCCGCAAACTTCGCAGTAAACCACTTCATCGTGGGAACCGTCTTTTCCGCAGGTCGGCGCGACAGAATTTTCAATAACCGTTTCGCCTTCGGTATGACCGAGGGCCGGAACATAATTTTCGATATAGCTTTCGCCGCAATAAATACATGTATAAGTTGTATAACCCTGCTCGGTACATGTCGGAGGAGTTACGTAACCATCATAAAAATGTCCCGTTTCCGGAATTTCTTCGCCGTAATACGTTGTTCCGCAAACGGAACAAACTTCGTCGCCGGAATATCCCGGTTCGGTGCAGGTGGGTTCGACGTAACCGGTAAGAACAAGGCTGTGTCCGTTTTCCGGAACGTAATTTCCGTTATAGCTGTAACCGCATCTTCTGCAGGTATAAGTTGTATAACCTTCTTCGGTGCAGGTTGGCGGAGTTACGGAAGAATTGTAACTGTGGCCAAGGGCGGAAGTATAGTTTGAGTTATAGTAATATGTTCCGCAATTGCAGTAATATCTGGTGTAACCCTGGGAAGTGCAGGTCGGCTGAACAACGGTTGAGTTGGTGTAAGGATGGGAAGCGCTGTAGGAAATTCCGTAATTTCTTACATAGTTCCAACCGGCCGTTCCGCAGTTTACATAAACGACAACGTTCGGGCAGGCATCGAAAGTTTTGTCGCTTGTTCCGCTCGGTCTGTCAAAAGTTGTTACGGAAGAGGGAATAACAACTTTTTTGAGTCTTGGGTTGTTGCGTATTGCAAGCCAGCCTATTTTTTGAACGCCTTCCTCAAAAATAATAGTTTCAAGCTTATCGCAATAATCGAAAGCCTGCTGTTCGACGGATTTTACCGTTCCGGGAACGGTAATGGTTCTGAGTGAATCGCAATCAAGAAAAGCGGAAGAACCGATTTTTGTGACTGTTGACGGAATTGTGACTTCCGAAAGTCTCTGGCTTCCGTAGAAAAGTCCGTTCGGAATCTCCCTGAGTCTGCTCGGAAGATAGATGAATTCCATGGTATCGCAATCCGCAAAAACAGAAGCTTCGAGAACAACGTCCGGGTTTTCAAAAATCGCCGAATAAAGTCCCTTGCAGGAACGGAAAGCGGAATCTCCGATTCTCGTGATATTCGGAGTGAATGTCACCGACCAGAGAGCGTTGCAATATGCAAAAGCATAGGGTTTTATTTCACGGAGAGAATCCGGAAAATAAACGTGTTCAAGACGGTATGCTTCGTTGAATGCGCTTCTTGCAATGGTCACCGTTCCGTTCGGAACGTAATAATAGGAAGATATATCTCCGCCGGGATAGGAAACAAGGGTTTTTCCGTCCTTTGTGAAAAGAACGCCGCCGATTGCTTTGTAATATTGGTTTCCCGCATCAACAGTAAAGTCACAAAGATTGCTGCAACCGGAGAAAACGGAAGAACCGAGAGTACGGAGGCTTGCGGGAATTGTGAAATAGAAAAGTCCGCAATCCGCAAAGGCGGTATCGCCTATTTCCGTAAGTCCATCCGGCAAAGTTACCTCCCGGAGGTTTCTATCGCCGAAGAACATGCTGTCCGGAATGACTTTAAGTCCGTTTCCGACAACCGCTTTTTTAAGTCCGTAGCAGTTTGAGAACACGCTTGTTCCGCAGGTTGTAACGCTGTCGGGAATGACGATTTCTTTAAGGGCAACACATTCGGAAAAAGCACAGAATTCCATTATCCTGAGGTTTTCGGGAAGAGTTACGTATTCCAGATTCCGCAGGTTGTTGAATCCGTATTCGCGGATAGCCGTAAGGGTGCTCGGAAGGCTGAGCGAAGTGCAGTTCACACACCAATAAAAAGCCCTTTCGCCGACTTCGGTGATTCCTTCGGAAATAACGATCGCTTTTACGCTGTCTTTGTAATTATACCAGGGCGCGTAGTTATAGCGGTAACTCGGAATCGCGCCTTTTCCAGCAACGGTAAGAGTTCCGGTATCGCCATCAAGGACCCATTCCATTCCGTTCGGAAGTTTTCCGGAAGCGGCTACGTTAAAAACATAGGGAACCACCGCCATCGGATATTTTGCCTTCCATTCCGCTGTGGTATATTCGCTGTCGGGGATATGTTCGGTAAAGTTTGCTTCGGTGCAAAGGAACATTCTGTAATGGCCCATAAGGTCCCTGTCCCAGGTTGCGTCCATGTTGTAATATTTTCCGTCAAGGGCAACAATGTTCCAGGCATGGCTTTCGATTTCAACATAACCCGCCATACCTCTTATGTATCTGGAATCGACGCCCAGTTCAAGCATCATTCTGTAAAACAGGGTCGCATAACCCTGGCAGACCGCTTCTTTCTGAACAATTGCCGCATAGGTTGAATGGCAAAGTTCGTATTCGTCGTTGTCTACGTTGTTGAAGTCATACTGGACGTTTTCGGTTATCCAATCATAAACGCCCTTTATTTTTTCGTAATCGGTCTTTTCCCAAAGGTCAAGTTCCGCAAGAAGCGCATCAACGGCGGCGTCAACTTCCGCTTCCTGTTCCGCCGTTGTAAGCCAGTTGAAAGTATAAGTTATATCGATGTATGCGCCGTTTTCGTCCTCGCCGGAAACGGTTGTGTAACTGTAGCCTATCTGGTTATGGCGGATATAGTCGCCTTCGTTCGGAGTTCCGTTATGTTCCCAGGCTTTCGCAAGAACTTCCGAGGGAAGAATTCCCTCCGCAACACGGATCGTTGCCGGCGATTCGCGGGCGATCATCTTTTCGCGAAGAGCAAGGGCTGCTTCGGAAACGGAATTCGCCGAATTAAGAGAAACCGATTCCGTTTCGTGCAAAACTGTTTCTTCAGCGGTCTCTTCGGGAATTTCTTCAGTTTCTTTTCCCTCCGGAACGGAAGAAGCTTCCGCTGTTTCCGTTATTTCTTCATGGAAATGTTCTTCGCAATGTTCGTCTTCACAAACCGCCGTTTCTTCAGTCATCATTGCAGAAACAATCTGCGGCGCGCTTCCGAAAATCATAAGCACCGCCAGAATCACTGATAAAGTCCTTTTAAAGAATCGGTTCATATCAAAAACCTCCGAAAGTATAAAAATCCTTTTATTGAAGATAACAAAACATTATTTTAAAGCTATATTAATAATAACACTTTCGCCAATTAAAGCAAGGCTTTTGTAATGATTGCGGATGGATTTTCCGGCATATTTTTGAGCATGCTCAAAAATACGTATGCCGTGCTCAAAAAAACAAAAAACTTGTTTTCAAGGTTATCAAGCAATTTTATACCCATTAATCCTGCATTTTAAATTCAATTTTTATTTATTTTTTGAGTATCAAAAATATTTTTGAAAGTTTTTGATATAAATCTTGCATTTTGTGAGACAAGATGATATAATGTCAAAAGTTCAGCCAAAAAAACAACCAAAACCAAAAAAGAACGGAGAATTTTGTGAAAACCAAAAAGAAACTTTCCCTTGCAATACAGATTTTTATCGCCCTCGGCCTTGGAATTGCCGCCGGACTTCTTTTTCTTGCCTTCGGAAGGGCCGACCTTGCGGTAAGCTATATAAAACCTCTCGGAACGATTTTCCTCAATCTTATCAAATTCATCGTTGTTCCGATTGTTCTGAGTTCCATAATCTGCGGCGTTATTTCAATGAAGGATATCCATAAAGTTGAATCCATCGGAATAAAAACCGTTCTTTATTATTTTACAACAACAGCTTTTGCAATCGCTGTCGGTCTTGTTGTTTCAAATGTTTTCAAAGGATTTTTCAAAACTCTCGAAACCACAGGTCTTTCCTACGAAGTTTCTTCCAAAACCGATTTTATGGAAACTCTTGTCGGGATTTTTCCTTCAAACATCATAAGCCCCATGCTTGAAGCAAATATGCTTCAGGTTATCGTTATTGCTTTGTTTTTCGGTTTCGGAATCATTCTTGCGGGAGAAAAAGGAGAACCTCTTGCAAAAGTTGTAAGCAGTCTTTCCGACGTAAGCATGGTTATCATGGATATGATACTCAAACTTTCTCCTTTCGGCGTTTTCTGCCTTATCACTCCCGTTGTTGCGGAAAACGGCGCAAAAATCCTCGGTTCTCTTGCAATGGTCCTTCTGACCGCTTATATTTGTTATGCCGTTCATACGGCGATTGTTTATTCCGCAACCGTTAAATTCATCGGAAAAATAAGCCCGCTCAGATTTTTCAGGGAAATGGCGCCGGCAATGGCTTTTGCTTTTTCAAGCGCTTCTTCCGTAGGAACTTTGCCGCTTAACCTTGAATGCACCGAAAAACTTGGCGCAAAGAAAGATATCGCAAGCTTTGTTCTTCCTCTCGGCGCAACCATCAACATGGACGGCACAGCAATTTATCAGGGCGTCTGCGCGGTTTTCATCGCTTCCTGCTACGGAATCGATCTTACTCTTCCTCAGATGCTCACCATTGTTCTCACCTCAACTCTTGCTTCCATCGGAACTGCCGGTGTTCCCGGTTCCGGAATGGTCATGCTTGCAATGGTGCTCCAGAGCGTCGGACTTCCCGTTGAGGGAATTGCTCTTGTTGCGGGAATCGACCGTATTTTCGATATGGGCAGAACCGTTGTCAACATAACCGGCGACGCCGCCTGCACCGTTATAGTCAGCAGCCTTGAAGACCGAAAAGAAGCGAAAAAACTTGGATAAAACAAAAAAGATCTCTGCTAAACAGCAGAGAGCTTTTATTTTTTTGCTTATTCAAGCGGTTTTTAAGGCTTATTTGCAAGCTTCGTAAACTGCTACGGAAACTGCAACGGTTGCGCCGACCATGGGGTTGTTGCCCATGCCGATGAGACCCAAGCCTACTGCATGCTATTAATCAGCCATCATCCCAAAAAATCTGATTATAAAGCCATTTTTCATTAAAGCTGTCTTTTCTGTCCTCGCCCGACATTCGACCGATTTCATCTTTACGTGGACAAAATGTGGACGAATGTGGGCAAAAATACAATCTTAACTTTAAATATATTATACCACAAAACAGCAAAATTTGCAAACGAGCCCGCGACCGTTTTCATAAGAAAAAGCGGGAGCGGGCATCTTAAAACTAAACTTGAGCACGTGATTTTATATTGTTATGTTGGGTGCTCATCTTCCATACTGACCGAAAAACGGACGATATAATTTGCAGTTTTGGGGACGGATTTTGTCCGGGATTTTCAGGGTATTTCGATTATTATTGTAAGGTATGAAAAACTCAATATTCTTTTATAAACCTAACTTTTCATACCTCAGTATCGTTCCCGTAAACAAGTTGGAACTTATCGTAATTGGGTCTTTTGTTATTCTGAGAACAACGCTCGAAATGTTTGTTTGTGAATTTTTCGAGCACACGATTGATTTTTTTATAATCTGTTCCAAACACAGAGTTAAGCGTATTACAAAGAGAATCCAGCTCATCATGTAAAAATTTGCCGCTATCTGATTTTGCAATAAACTCGTCCAAAATAGCCTTTGCTCTTTTTTCTCTTGATACATAATTACATATTTTTGCCGTAGGAAACCATTCTTTGCCGAGAGAAATTAATTCTCCTGTTAAATAAGCTTCTTTAAAACGTTCTTCCTGTTCTTGGCCATATTCCACGCCAAGCTTTTTCCAAGCATAGTATTCAAATCTATTTTTAATATAGTCGAATCGAGCATAAGGAAATCTTTCGTGTGCAAAATCGATATACTTCGAAATTTCTTTGCATTTTTCGTCATGGACAGTAAATTCAGAATCATTGTGGTTCACGAATTTTTTTACACCTTCATAATCGCAAAGATTTTCAAGATAAATATTAAGCGTGCCTTTTTCATCTTTTGTCGGATTCTTTCCCGCCATCATTTTTTCTGTAAAATCTGCTTCATATTTCCAACCGGGTTCTCTCACAGGTCTTTCATCAACAATCACGTAAAGATTTTTTACACCACAGCGCAAACGTCCTGCCATCTGAACCGCGTCGGTCTTATTGTGAGCTTCTATATACATATGGGATATATCTTTATTATTTATATTTATGCCTTCTTTATTGCGGGAAGTGGTTGCAAAAATTCTGACGTAATCAGGAAGAAGCATGTTCTCTCTTATGGCCTTTTCAGTTTCTTCCATTTCTTTAAAGGCTTTTTCGTATTTCTTTTTTAGGTCTGTTCGTCTTTCGTCTTTTGAAAAAGAAACAACTATACCTTCGTTATTGATATCTATACTTTTTGCGTAATCCTCCGGGAAAATCGTATGATTCGTAAAATGGATAATTTTTTCATTATTTTCGTACTGCGCTTTTATTTTCTTTTTTGCTTCATCATGGTCAATAAAATAAACATTCTCAGGAGCAACATTCGGGCATTCTTCTCTTTTGTCAATTACGAAATCGGGAGTTATGCCAGCTACAGGTTCAGGTGTTCCTGTCATAAGAATTACGTGCTGGCAAGCTGGTAATTTCCTTCCGTCTTTCTTTGCATTTCTTAAAACAGTAAGGCTCTTATTTACAAGACTTCTTACATAGAAAGGTGCGCTCTGATATGAAGCGTCAACTACCATGGAATGAACTTCATCAACGACAATCATGTCGAAAAGTTCCCAAATATGTGTTGTTATATCATTAGGATCATAAAAATATTTTAAGTAAGCTTCAATGAAAGCGTTGGTGCAAACTACACTTTTTTGCATAACCAAGTGTTCGCCCCACTTGTCTTTCAAAGTTCGAAGACATTCCATGTTTTCATCGGTCAGTTCGCCTTCGTCGGATATGAAATAGTGATAAGAATTCCATTTTCGGATTTTTCCTTCAACCGGTAAATCGTCTTCATTTAAGCTTTCGAGGACTTTAGATTTTCTTGACGTAATTAAAAGAACCGTCTTTCGAGGTATATTTTTCTCCGGATTCCCTTTAATAAAGTTTTCTACATACGTTGTCTTTCCGCTTCCAACTCCGGCTACAAGCTGAACAAAGTCGTGAGGTTCAATCTCATTCTGATAAAGATTTTCGATATCTGACAGCCGCTTCTTTTCTTCTCCCATCGTGTTCCTTCTTCCGTTTTTATTACCCCTATTTCTGCGTGGGGCACTATCATACACCCAAAATTTGTTTTTATCAAGTCCCTGATAAAAAAATTATAAAGTCGCACCATTAAGTCATAAATTTGTTATTATAATACCTCTTGCAATCTTCTTTTGTGGAAAGCCTCCCGCGGCGGTTGAGCGGGCGAACGAAGTGAGAATGAATTCGGAGGCGAGGTCTGCGAAGCAACCGAGGCTCAAGGCCGCATATAGCGAAGCGCATTGCGGCTATTTATTGTGTGGCCAAATTTCGGCACATACCCGAAGGGTTATGTGTCAAATTTGGGTACACATATTCGTTCTTAAAATTCTTAAATAAATGTCAAACATACGTTCTTTTATTTTATTGACTCTTTTAAATAATAGCTATATAATAAATATAATGATACTTAAGGGACGGTGAAAATCGTGTTATTTAAAGCATTTCAGATTAAAAATTATAAGTCTTTCGTTGATAGTGGAATATGCCCTGTACAAGGTGGAGTAACAATTCTTGCTGGTCAAAATGAAAGCGGAAAAACAAATATTTTAAAAGCTCTCGAAAAGATCAATGATGCTTCCCCTGTCTTTTCTGAAGAAGAATACAGTTTTAGCAATAACGATGTTTCTCCGGAGATTATTTATTGGTTCATGCTTTCCGATTCGGAAGAAAAGAAAATATTTGAAACAACCGAATGCGAACTTGCCGGTAACGAAGTTGTCGTTGAAGTTAAAAACAAAAGCAAAAAAATTTGTTTCAGAATAGAAAATAGAGAGCCCGATGAAACTTTAAGCAAAAAAATATCTGAAGAATTATCACCGTTAGTTCCAAAATTCATCTTATATCAAACAACTGTAGATGATATCCCTGATATTTTCACCGCTTCTGAAGTTAACAGTAAAAAAGCAATAAAAAGATTAAGCTCCTACTTAAATGCAGACTTTACAAAAATTTTCAATAACACTAATCAGCAATCTCAAAAACGCGATACCCAAAAACTATCTCGAACTATTTCTCAGGACTTTGCAGAAAAATACAAGCAAAAAAACGTTTCTTTAGAATTTGATATAAACGCTGGTATCATGTCAATATATGTCCATGATGTAAAGCCAAACACTGACGAGCAAGGTTATCCTTTCAAATTGTCGCAACGTAGTATGGGACTTAAATGGTATCTTAACTTTTATATTGCCCTTAAAGGCGAAAACCTCAAAAATGGTGATATTATTTTGGTTGACGAACCCGGTATGTATCTGCATCCGAAAGCACAGCAAGAAATGCGAGTTATATTGAACTCGGAAACCAAAAAAAATCAAATAATTTATACAACACATAGTCCTTACCTTATAGACTCCGAAAACATAAGCCAGATTCGTTTGGTGGAAAAAAGAGAAATCAACAATGAAGACGGGTTCAACGAAATAAGCGAAATAAAAGAAAAAATCCACCGCAGTAACAACATAGATACCATTAAACCGATTATCGATGCTATCGGATATTCTTTGGGGAGTGAGTTGAACCATGTAAATAAAAAAGTCCTTATTTGTGAAGGAGTTTCGGATTATTATTATATTAAAACCCTCGAAAAAATTTTTGGAGAACTTGGTTGCGGTATAACCCATGCGAATGGGTGTGGAAATATCGGAAAGATAAATTCGCTTTACTTAGGCCTCGGAATTCAAGATATTTATGCTCTCTTTGATTCAGATAGGCAAGGTAATAAAGAAATGAATAAACTTATCGAATCCGGTGCTTTCGATAAAAATAACGTAATCACAGTAGGCGAAACAAAAGATGACGAAAAAGCTATTGAAGATATTTTCGACAGAGAATGGTTTCTTAAAAACATTCTTGAATACAAAGACGAGGATATAGAAAAAGCGGACGCACTTTTATCCAAAGAGGTCAACAAAAAAATTGGTGCTTCAAAATATGTGTTTGCTAAAAAAGTGTACGAAATGTCTGCAAACGGAACTTTTGAAGCAGACAAAGCCTTTTCTGAAAATGCCAAAAATCTTTTTGATAGACTTTTTAAAGCTTTGATTGATAACGAAGAAACAGAATACGATTTTGAAAAATAAAATGAAAAGGGCAGTGTAAAAACTGTCCTTCTTCTTTTGTCTTGTATTTTTGGGTTATAAGCGATATAATAAGGTTGCGACGTAACTCAATACTGTATTTTTCGTACGGGTGTGTATTTTTATCCTTCGGTAAAAATGCATGCTCTATTTCCGCATTCGTACGAATTTGCAGGGAGTTGCGTCGCAGCAAACGAGCTATGCGTTTTTTATGCGTAGCTTCGGCTGCGCATTTTTTATTTTACGGAGGGATGAAAATGGCATTGATCAGATGTCCAGAATGTGGTGCTGAAAATATTTCAGACAGCGCAAAAACATGTCCACGATGCGGTTATAAAATATCCGCAAAATTAAAAAAAGAGAAGCGAGCAAATTTTTTCAAAAAACCGATAGTAATTATTTTGACATGCATCGCGTTTGTTATTTTTATTCTTTTTCAAATGGCAAGCTGTGGAAGACAAACAAGATACGGTAATTTTAGCGGCGAGTATTACGCTTCTGGGAATGGTATTGGTCCGGCTGTAATTCATTTTAATGATGATGGTACAGGTCATTATTATATCGGTGGACACATGTATATTTTTGACTATTCTCTGTCTGGCGGCACAATTTCCATCGATACGCACGAAGAATTCCTTCCCATTTTAAAAGGTGAAATTGATGTCGAAGGAACATATGATGATGACAGTATTACTTTTGGAAATGTTGTTTATCATAAAAAACTGTTACGAGAAATCCTTACGAATAAAACAAATTACAACTTTATTTATAAAATTAAGAGCACCAAGCCAATAAAAAGCTTGATGCTCTTTTATTTTATCCGAACATTCCCCCAAGAACCGCATAGCCATGTGCCGTAAGCCCTTCTGTAAGGTGCTGATAGACGTTCAAAGTTACGTCAATGTTCTTGTGTCCAAGCCGCTTTTGAACGTATTTAATCGGTGCTCCGTGCTCTATAAGCATGGTTGTATGGGTATGCCGCAAGCTGTGATAATCGAACTCTTTTATGGAAAGCTGATTCCGAATTATGGTTGAAGCGTGTTGCATCGTGCGTGGATTTATATATGTTCCGTCTTCACGAGCACAGACAAAACTGATTTGAGCACCATTTTCTGTGCTGTTTATTCTTCGGTGCTCATCCACAAAATAATGAGCATATCTTTCTTTGAAGTACGCTTCTGCCGCTTCCTGTTGTTCTTTTTCCTGTCGCAGAATTTCAAGAAGTTCTTCGTCAAGTTCAATGGTGCGGAAAGAATTATATTTCGGATTTGAAAAATACCAATATCCAGAATCCTCTGACTTTTTGCCGTTGTTCAAAAACTTTTCTTCTTCCGTTCTTTCGTTTTGCTTCCATTGAACCTGCCTGTTTACAGAAAGAGTTTTTGCATCAAAATCAATGTCTTCCCAAAGAAGTCCGAAGGTTTCTCCGATTCTCAAACCGCAACGATAACCGAGCAAAAGGGGAATATAGCTTGAACTGCCCTTCGGGAATCTTTCAAAGATGCTCTGCATTTTATCTGCGGAAATATAAGAATGTGGTGCGCTTCTTGTCGGTACGCTTGTAAACTCCGCCTTTGGTCTCTTAAGACCCACAGCAGGGGAAACGGATATATAATTTTCATCAACCGCATAAGAAAAACATTTTGTGATGATGCCCTTAACCTCTGTAATACTGTTTCTGGAATATCCTTTATCGTGCATCTCATTCAAAAAATTCTGTAAATCCGCTTTTTTGATGTTCTTCATTATGTACTTACCGAGAGCGGGTTTTATATGATTTTTTATCTTTTTCTGATAACCGAGAATCGTTACCGCTTTCAATGATGTCATGCAGTCCTGTTCCATCCAAAGGTCAATGAAGTCCGCAAAGCTCATTTTTGAATCAAAAACCACCTTGCCGCAGTTGTTGTATTCGTTAAGTGCAGATATTCCAGCTTCTTTTGCTTCTTTCGATGTGAGAAAACCGCCTTTTGAAATCCATTGTCTTTTGCCGTTTACCGAAGCCGCTTCGAACCTGTATTCAAAGGTTTTGCCATGCTTCGCCGATTTTCTTTCCCGAATAAGTACCTCTGTTGCCATAATAAAAACTCCTGTCTTTTTTATATTTTTATGCCCTTATGTGGACAAAACGTGGACAAATTTGCTATGTGGACAAAAAGACAGGCTTTTCGGGTAATAAAAAAGCTCCCCGTCAAATTAACAGAGAGCTTTAATTTTTGGCTTATTTATGCCGTTTTTCAGCTTATTTGCAAGCTTCGTAAACTGCTACGGAAACTGCAACGGTTGCGCCGACCATGGGGTTGTTGCCCATGCCGATAAGACCCATCATTTCTACGTGTGCGGGAACGGAAGAGGAACCTGCGAACTGTGCGTCGGAATGCATTCTGCCCATGGAGTCGGTAAGACCGTAGGAAGCAGGACCTGCAGCTACGTTATCGGGATGAAGGGTTCTGCCGGTGCCGCCGCCGGATGCAACGGAGAAATATTTTCTGCCGTTTTCAACTGCCCATTTTTTGTAAGTACCTGCAACAAGGTGCTGGAAACGGGTGGGGTTGGTGGAGTTACCGGTGATGGAGATATCAACGCCTTCGCTCTGCATGATTGCAACGCCTTCGCGGGTGTCGTTTGCGCCGTAGCAGCGGATGTTGCCGCGTTCGCCTTCGCTGAATCTTACTTCACGGACAACTTTGAGTTCGTCGTGTTCGAAGTCAAAATCGGTTTCAACATAGGTGAATCCGTTGATTCTGGAGATGATATATGCGGCGTCTTTGCCGAGGCCGTTGAGGATAACTCTGATAGGAGTTTTTCTTGCTTTGTTTGCGTTTCTTGCAATACCGATTGCGCCTTCAGCTGCTGCGAAGGATTCGTGACCTGCAAGGAATGCGAAGCATTTGGTTTCTTCGGAAAGAAGCATTGCGCCAAGGTTTCCGTGACCGAGACCAACTTTTCTCTGTTCTGCAACAGAACCGGGAATGCAGAAGGACTGGAGAGCTTCGCCGATGCATTTTGCTGCATCTGCTGCGGAAGTTACGCCGCGTTTGATACCGATTGCTGCGCCGAGGGTATATGCCCATACTGCGTTTTCGAATGCGATAGGCTGTACGCCTTTGACGAGAGATTCTACGTCAACGCCTTTTGCAAGGCAAATTTCTCTTGCTTCTTCAAGGGAAGCAAAACCGTTTTCTTTAAGACAGGCTTCGATTTTGGGAAGTCTTCTTTCTTTACCTTCAAATTCTGCCATTGTTTAAGCTCCTCCTTTCCTTATTCTTCTCTCGGGTCGATATATTTGGGTGCGTCAGCATAGCGACCGTAGGTGCCGGTGTTTTTTGCAAGAGCTTCCTCTGCGGGAACACCGTGACGGATGTCTTCCATCATTTTGCCGAGGCGGACAAATTTATAACCGATGGTTTCGTTGTTTTCGTCGAGTGCGATAGAGCTGATATAGCCTTCGGTAAGGTCGAGATAGCGAACGCCTTTTGCGCCGGTGGAATAGATGGTACCAACGGAGCTGCGGAGTCCTTTGCCGAGGTCTTCAAGACCTGCGCCGATGGGAAGACCGTCTTCGGAGAATGCGGTCTGGCTTCTTCCGTAAACAAGCTGGAGGAAGATTTCGCGCATAGCTACGTTGATTGCGTCGCAAACAAGGTCGGTGTTAAGAGCTTCGAGGATTGTTTTTCCGGGAAGGATCTCGCCGGCCATTGCAGCGGAATGGGTCATACCGGTGCAGCCGATGGTTTCAACAAGGGCTTCTTCGATAATTCCGTTTTTTACGTTAAGGGTGAGTTTGCAAGCGCCCTGCTGAGGTGCGCAAGCACCGATACCATGGGAAAGACCGGAGATATCTTTGATCTCATAGGCTTTTACCCATCTTCCCTCTTCGGGAATGGGAGCCGGTCCGTGGTGGGGTCCTTTGGTAACGGGACACATCCTTTCGACATCTTTTGAGCAGTTCATTCTGATTTTGCCCCTCTCATTATGTAAATTTTTGCTTTTGCACAAATTTTTGCGGCGGTTTCCGGGAAGATTCTCCCCGAATTTACGCCATAATAATTATATATAAAAATCCCCTTTAAATCAATAGCCATTTTATTCCCTTGTTTTTGTTAAAATCCGTGCTTTTTTAATTTTTTAATCAGTTTCGCCGTTTTTTATTTTACTCAATGGGCAAATTTGACGAAAAGGGCATTTTCCAATTTTGTCAAAAAAGACAAAAGAGGCTAAAAATACGGAATTATACCTGAAAATTTCTAAAAATAAAAACCGGCGGCAAAACTTGCCGCCGCGGTTTATTGAAGATATTTTTTAAGCCATTCCGGAATATTATCAATAATCACGCCTGTAAGTTCTTCGACGGAAAGCTTCATTCCGTTTTTCATCCATTGTTTTACAAAACCGATTGAACCGTAGCAATGGAAGCGGATTGCGTTTTCAAGCTTTTTGTCGATACTTTCCCTTCCGAATTTTTCGGTTATCTGTTTTGTGTAAAAATCAAAATAATATTCAAAAATAGCGTCGCCAAGAGAATTCTGGCCGCTTGAAATATATGCGGAAACGTAGAACTGCTTTTTTTCAACAAAAGTATTAAGAATCACGCCAAGCTTTTCTTCAATTGAACAGTTCTTTTCAAGCCCTTCCCTGCACCTTTTTTCATCAAGAATGAAAACATATGCAACAAGGTCTTCCTTATCCTTAAAATGGTTGTAAAAAGTCTGTCTTCCGGCTTCGCAGTAATCAACAATGTTCTGGACTGTTATTTTTTCAAGAGGCTTTGTTTTGCAAAGTTCAACAAGAGCATCCGCAAAAATCTGTTTTGTATCCGGTTTTATCATTTTCTCGCCTCCGGTTTTGTACTTTATATGTACATTATAAGCTTTTTATCAACCGAATTAACAGCTACATTTATTTAAATCTGTCAACTTTTCGGCTCGTATCGTAAAATTATTAACATAAAAGATAAGGAGATGTTTTTTATGTTCGATATTAAAGACAAAGTAGCAATCGTAACCGGCGGCGCTTCCGGAATCGGACTTGCAACCGTTGAAATGATTCTTGCAAAAGGCGGCAAACCCGTTATTGCGGACTATAACGAAGAAGGCGGCAAAAAAGAAGCAGAACGTCTTGGCGTTAAATTCATCAAAGTTGACGTTTCCAAAGAGGAAGAAGTTAAAAACGCTGTTGAAGAGGTTGTTGCGGAATACGGCCACCTTGACATTATGGTTGCAAACGCAGGAATCAACCCCATTGCGGGACTTTCCAACCTTACCAACGAACTTTATAAAAGAGCAATTGCAATCAACCAGAACGGCGTTTTCTATTGCGACAAATATTCCATTGAACAGATGATTAAACAGGGCAAAGGCGGCGCGGTTATCAACGTTTCTTCCGTTTCCGGTCTTGTTGGCCAGGCACACGAACTTGCTTACAACACCACCAAATTTGCAGTCCGCGGCATGACCAAATCCCTTGCTCTTGAATGCGCCCCTCACAACATCCGCGTGAACTCCATCCATCCCGGCTGCGTTCTTACCGGAATGGTAAACGAAGACGTTATCGGTCACGAAATGATGATGCAGATGCTTGAACTTCACCCGCTCAGCGCAGGTGTAGGCAGAATTGCTGTCCCGGAAGAACTTGCACACGCAATTGTTTTCGCAATTGAAAACACCTTCATGACCGGCGCCGAAGTTGTTGTTGACGGCGGATGGACCGTTCAGTAATCCGCAAATTTCTATAAATACCCCCTTAAAAAGAAAACCCCCGATTTTTCGGGGGTTTTCTTTTTTTCTCCGACATTTGTTTACATTCCGTTAATTGACAATAATATATAATAGATGTACAATATAAAATTAGGTTAATATTGCTTTTTCCATTTTAAAAACAAAGGAGATTTATTGAAAAATGGGATTTCTTGATAAAATTTTCGGAAACTATTCTCAGAAAGAACTTAAAAGAATAGACCCGATTGTTCAGAAAGTTCTTTCCCTTGAAGAAACTTACCGCGCAATGAGCGAGGAAGAACTTAAAAACCAGACCGCAATTCTCAAAGGCCGCCTTGCAAACGGCGAAACTCTTGATGATATTCTTCCGGAAGCGTTTGCCGCCTGCCGCGAAGCCTGCGACCGTGTTCTTGAAATGCGCCCCTATCCGGTACAGATTATCGGCGGTATTATTCTTCACCAGGGAAGAATTTCCGAAATGAAAACCGGCGAAGGCAAAACCCTTGTTGAAACCCTTCCCGCATACCTCAACGCCCTTACCGGCGAAGGCGTTCATATCGTTACCGTCAACGATTATCTTGCGAAACGTGACTCCGAATGGATGGGCAAAGTTTTTGCATATATGGGACTCACTGTCGGTCTTGTAATCCACGGCGTTTCCAATGACGACAGAAGAGAAGCCTATGCTGCGGACATCACTTACGGAACCAACAACGAATTCGGTTTCGACTATCTCCGCGACAACATGGTAACTTATAAAGAAAACCTTGTTCAGCGCGGTTTTGCATATGCGATCGTCGACGAAGTTGACTCCATCCTTATCGACGAGGCAAGAACCCCTCTTATCATTTCCGGCCGCGGCGACAAATCCACCGACCTTTACCAGAAAGCCGACCGCTTTGCAAGAACCCTTTCCGCTATCCGCGTTAAGGAACACGATTCCAAAGAGGAAGTTGACAGCATTGAAGCGGATTATATCGTTGACGAAAAAGCGCATAACGCAACTCTTACTCCCCGCGGCGCAAAGAAAGCAGAAGTTTATTTCAATGTCGAAAACATCAACGATGCCGATAACATGACCCTTCTTCACCATATCAACCAGGCGATCAAGGCCCATGGCGTTATGAAACGCGACACCGATTACGTTGTCAAAGACGGCGAAGTTATAATCGTTGACGAATTCACCGGACGCCTTATGCTCGGCCGCCGCTATAACGAAGGACTTCACCAGGCAATTGAAGCAAAAGAAGACGTTACCGTTGCAAGAGAAAGCAAAACCCTTGCAACCATCACCTTCCAGAACTATTTCAGAATGTACAAAAAACTTTCCGGTATGACCGGTACCGCAATGACCGAAAGCGACGAATTCCGCGAAATCTACGGTCTTGACGTTGTTGAAATCCCCACCAACAAACCGGTTATCCGTAACGATATGCCCGACGTTGTTTATAAAAACGAACGCGGAAAATTTAACGCCGTAATCGAGGAAATCGTCGAAGCATATTCCAGAAAACAGCCCGTTCTTGTCGGTACAATCACCATCGAAAAATCCGAGATTTTAAGCTCCATGCTTAAACGCCGCGGAATTCCCCATAACGTTCTCAACGCAAAACACCACGACAAGGAAGCGGAAATCGTTTCCCAGGCAGGTACCCCCGGCGCAGTAACCATTGCGACCAACATGGCGGGACGCGGTACCGACATTATGCTTGGCGGCAACGCGGAATTCCTTGCAAAAGCCGAAATGAGAAAGCTCGGTTATGAAGAGGAAATGATCGGCGCCGCAACCGCTTATTTTGAAACCGGCGCTGAAGATATTCTTGCTGCAAGAGCACATTATGCCGAACTTCTCCATAAATTCAAAGAAGAAATCGCCCCGAAAGCGGAAGAAGTCCGCAACGCAGGCGGCCTTTATATAATCGGTACCGAACGCCATGAATCCCGCCGAATCGATAACCAGCTCCGCGGACGTGCGGGACGTCAGGGCGACCCGGGCAAAACCCGTTTCTTCATCTCTCTTGAAGATGACCTTATGCGTCTTTTCGGCGGACAGAGAATCCAGGGAATTATGGAAACCCTCAACATTCCTGAAGACGTTCCCGTTGACGCAAAAATGCTCAGCGGAACCATTGAAAACTCCCAGAAAAAAGTCGAAGGCAGAAACTTCGAAACCCGTAAAAGCGTTCTTCGCTTTGACGACGTTATGAACCAGCAGAGAGAAATCATCTACGGCCAGCGCGGAAAAGTTCTTGAAGGCGAGGATATAAGCGAATCCATCGCAAAAATGCGCCGCGAATCCGTCGAAAAAACCGCGGATATCTATCTTGCAAACGACGAAAGCAAGGCAGACTGGAACCTTGACGGTCTTCGTGACTATTATCTCGGCTGGATGCTTACCGACGGCGATCTCCGCTTCACAAAAGAGGAATTCGAAAAAATCACAAAAGACGATATTATCGAAATCCTTTCCGACAGAATGGAAGAGATCTATTCCATGCGCGAAGAGCAGTTCACCCCCGAAGTTATGCGTGAACTCGAACGCGTTGCCCTTCTCCGCAACGTTGACCTTAAATGGATGGATCATATCGACGCCATGAGCGACCTTAAACAGGGAATCTATCTCCGCAGCTATGCTCAGCATGACCCGGTTGTTGAATACCGAATCGAAGGTTTCGATATGTTCGACCAGATGATCGAAGCTATCCGCGAAGATACCGTAAAAATGCTTATGACCGTCCGCGTAAAAGCTGCTCCCCAGAGAGAACAGGTTGCCATTCCTGTTGAATCTTCCGGCGACGGAAGCGTTTCCGCAACCGTTGTAAAGAAGAAAAAAGTCGGAAGAAACGATCCCTGCCCTTGCGGAAGCGGCAAAAAATACAAACACTGCTGCGGTAAATAAAAATGGCGGAACTTAACCTTGTTCTTGTTGAACCCCAGATTCCCCAGAACACCGGCAATATTGCAAGAACCTGCGCCGTAACCGGCGCCCGTTTACATATAATCCGCCCGATGGGTTTTGTAATCGACGACAAAAAACTCAAAAGAGCGGGGCTTGATTACTGGGACAAGCTGGATATAACTTTTTACGATAATCTCGAGGATTTTTTCTCGAAAAACAAAGGTGATTTTTATTATTTCACCACAAAAGGACTTCACCGACATTCCGACGTTTCCTATCCGGACGGATGCTATCTTTTCTTCGGAAGAGAGGATGCCGGACTTCCGGAAAAACTTCTTTTCGAAAACCCGGGAACCGCTGTAAGAATCCCGATGAAGCCGACACTCCGCAGTCTTAACCTTTCAAATTCCGTTGCCATTGCAACCTATGAAGTTCTCCGCCAATGGGATTATCCGGATTTGCAGTTCAAAGGCGAACTCCGGGATTTTGATTGGGCCGACGCGGGAATAAATCAGATATAAGCCTCCCTTGCCTAAAGGGAGGGGGATCCGCCGCTTTGCGGCAAAGACGGAGGGATTCCTTTCGCAATTACCGAAATTTTATAAAGAATCCCCCCGCCACTTCGTGGCCCTCCCCCCTTTAACAAGGGGGGCTTTTAAAGGAGGAATTACCATTTCCGGCGACAACACTTTGCAAAAACTTATGGGCGCAATGCGCAAGGCAATTGAAGATTACCATATGATCGAAAACGGCGACAGAATCGCCGTCGGCGTTTCCGGCGGAAAGGATTCCGTCGCAATGCTTGCGGGACTTGCGGGACTTCGCCGCTTTATCGGAATCGATTACGAAGTTGTTGCGGTCTGCCTTGACCCTCAATTCGGCGGCGAACCGAACGATTTTTCCGAAATTGAAAAATTCTGCGAAAAAATCGGTGTTAAACTCGATTTGCGCAGGACCCATATCGGCGAAGTAATCTTCGAGGACCGAAAAGAAAAGAACCCCTGTTCCCTTTGCGCAAGAATGAGAAGGGGACTTCTCCATGACGTTGCAAAAGAAAACGGCTGCAACAAAATGGCTCTTGGCCATAACTTTGAAGATGCCGTTGAAACTTTTATGATGAATCTTTTTGACGAAGGAAGGATCGGATGTTTTTCTCCGGTAACCTGGCTTTCGAGGAAGGAAATCACCGTAATACGTCCGCTTATTTATTGCCACGAGGACGAAATCGTTAAAATTGCGAACCATGAAAATTTCCCGATAGTAAAAAGCCGCTGTCCCGCGGACAAACATACGGAACGTGAGCACGTCAAAAAGCTTATTGAACGTCTTGAGCACGAAGAAGGTTACGATTGCCTTCCGAACAAGCTTCTTGGCGCTATCCAGCGCGGAAACGTCTGCGGTTGGGGTCTCGAAGGCGACGATTCCGCGGAAAGATATTCGAAGATTTAAATAAAGCCTCCCTTGTCAAAGGGAGGTGGATTTTTTAACCGCTTGCGGTTAAAAAAGACGGAGGGATTCTTTCGACAATTTACGACATATTTAAATTAATCCCCCAGTCATTTGCTTTGCAAATGCCAGTCCCCCTTTAACAAGGGGGCCTTTTAAAGAAAGGCGGTGCTCAAATTGGAAAAGAAACCGAAAGTTTTTATGATCTGCGGAATTTCCGGAAGCGGAAAAACCTGTTTTTCAAAAAAACTCGAACTTTCCGGCATTCCGAGAATCTCTATGGATGAGGAACTCTGGCCGGATTTTTACGTTCTCGGAAATCTGATTTCCGATGAGCACAAGGACTTTTTATATAAGCAGGCGACGGACAGGATTTTTGCGAAAATCCGCAATTTCTGCGCCGAAGGCCGCCCCTGCAGCGTCGATATGCCTTTTTGCAAGGCCGCACAGAGGGAAGCCTTCCGTGCTCACGCCGAAAATTGCGGCGGAGAACCCGTTCTTATATGGATAAATACCGATTTACCGGTGCTCAAACGCCGCCTTGCCGAAAGAGAAGGCAAAAACGGCCCGAACAATCTTCCGGTTTCCGAAGAAGAAATCAATATGTACTGGCGCGGTTTTGAAAGACCTACCGATGAAAAGCATATCGAAATCGACGGAAACGGGGATTTTGATGAAGAAATGCTCAGGGAGATGATTCTGTGAAAATTTCCGTGCTCGTTGCTTTTGTGATTCTTTTGTTTGTTAACATTTTGCTTTTATGCAAATATCTCAGGAAGCATAAAGAAAAGGCGGAAAACGAAGTCCGATTTCCGCTTTCCATTGTCTCGATTTTTTCTTCGTTTATGCTTTTTCTTTCGGTGTTTTTCGGATATTATGTTTCGGCTTCTCCCTTCTGGTCTGTTTCCGGAGGAATATCCATTGCCTCTTTGCTGACCGCGATTTCCGTTGGATGGTTCTTTCTTGCAATCAATTTCAGCATTTTATTTGATGATTCCGGATTTGTTTACACAAATTCTTTCGAAAAAAAACGGGAATTTTTATATTCCGACATAACTTCATTCCAGACAAATTCCGACGGCAGTTTTATTATTAATTGCGGCGATTTTACAATTTCCGTTTTCGGCGGTTCAAAAGAAAGCCGCGATTTCCTGGAATTGATAAAACAAAATTATCCGGAAAAAAATTCCGTTTCCGTTAAAAAAGACATTTTCCGCGGAAATCTGAAAAATCCGAAGCAACAGGGGATAGCAATGATTATCCTGCTGATATTGGGAACCGGACTTCTTTTTGCACCGGTTTTTCTTCCGTCACTTCTTGCCGCTCCGGATGAATCGGAACTTTTTTCAAAGGAACTTACTTTTAGCAGTTTTGAAATAATAAAAGATAACACAAATCATCTTTATCTTTACAGTGATAATGAGGAATACGCATACAGTACCAAATCCGAACGCTTTATCTCCGACATAAACCGCCTTATGAAAAAATGTGACGGAGAAACTGTTTTTACTGTTTTATATAAACCGAAAATCTTTTTCCATAACGCAAACGTTGTTTACGGAATTTCGGACGAAAGCGGTTTTATTTATTATTCTCCTAAAAATCTTGACCGAACGGAGGACCTTGAGAAATTATCGGTTATGTCCGTCTGTTTCGGAATAATACTTATTGGATTCTGCGGTTTTCTTTTTTATGCCGCAAGAAATCCCGGGAAATTCAACAAAAAATTGCTTGAATTTGTTTTTGGAGATGAAATTTCAATCTGAAATTAAAAAAGCACCCTTCCGGGTGCTTTTTTACTTCAAATGCAGTCTTCAAAATTTGTTTCTTTGTCCGGGAAAAATTCAAATTCCGAAAGTTCCGGAAAGAATTCCGAAACCCGCTCCGGTTTTTCGGAAAGCAAAAGCTTTTTTGTTTTCGGAAGCTGTTTTATCCGGTATTCAAGTTTTCTTGCGCCGGTTTCGCTTTCGGTTTTCCAAAGGGCGGAAATTCCGCAGACCTTGTGGCTTTTGGTATATTTTGCGGCGGATTTAAGCCTGTGATAATGGGCGTGAATCCTGCGCTTTATATCGTCCGTAAAACCGGTATAGAGGGAATCATCCTCGCAAAGAAGGGTATATACCCAGAACATCAGATATCGAGAACAGCGAGAACGTTGTTGTCTTCGTTGGGTTCGCCGACAACAAAGCCTGCGTTTTTGAAAAGTCTGTTTGCTCTGCCGTTATCAAGGGAATATGCTGCGCAAAGTTTTTTTGCTTCGCCAAGGGGCATTTCCTTTACGATTTTGATTGCTTCCTGAAGAGCGGCGGTGCCGTAGCCCATTTTCTGGCAGTTTGCGTCGGTCATGATTCTCCAGATGCAATAGAAAGGTTCGGGAAGGTCCTCGTCGCCTTCTTCTGCGTAACCGATCATAAGGAAGCCGACCATGTTGTCCTGCTCTGCGTCATAAACGCCGTAAGGCATCGGAACAACGGGACCGGAAGTCATTGCAACATAAGCTTCCGCAAGGGAGCACATATTTTCTGCGATGAAATCCTGCTGTTCTTCACGAACGTCAAGGCTTATGCAATCTTCAAAGTTTTCTTCGGTAATGGGTCTGAGTTCTACCATTTTTTAAGCACCTCTTTCTATATTTGCCTTCCCCTTGAGGGGAAGGTGTCGAGCAGAGCGAGACTGAGGGGGGATATCCCCGACAAACTTATTTCTGCGCATTGTTTTTAACCCTTCCACCGTGCCGTACGGCAACGGTCCCCCTCCCCTGTCAGGGGAGGTAAATTATTTTTTCGGGGTTTCAAGAATATATACGTCAACGCGGCGAAGGCCGTTCAGTACACATTCATAATAAGTTTCGTAATAAAGATCGACGAAGTTTTTTCCGGAAAGCATTGCGCCGCCTGTATCCGCCGCAAGAGCATATCCGTATACAAAACCGGTGTTGCCGTGGGCAACGATCCACATTTTTGTTCCGTAGGGAATAATTTTCGGGTCAACGGCTACGTAACCGACCTGGGCGCGTCTTCCGGTTGCGGTTCCCGCTCCGTAAGGAGCATAATATCCGGTTGCGCGGACGTTTGTAAAAACTTTTTCATAAGTGGTCGGAATTCCGTTCACAATATCGAACCCGTAATCAAGCGGAGAAATCACGCTTCCGTCGCCAAGGAGATAGATATCGTTGGTCGCGCGTTTAAGGATTTCTTCGGAAACAAGTTCCTTTTCATGATAAACTCCGTCAACAACCTTCTGTTCATAGGTTTTAAGAAGGGTTCCGTTTTTTCCGTAGGAAATTATAACCGGTCTTTTGCTTGAAAGAAGGGAAGTTCCGCGAATCGTTTCGCCTCTTGGAATAGTTTCTTCCTCGGTGGTGATGATATAATCAACTCTTGTGAGTTTTATATCGTCCCCTTCTTCAAGTTTCTTTGTTTCCTCAACGTTGAGAAAATCGTGTTCCCGGATTTCAAGCCCGGAAACTTCAAGAGCATCGGAAACGGTATCCCCTTCCGCAAGGGTTATATGATATTTTAATTCATCCGCAGAAATTTCAACATCAACTGCGCTTTGTATCTTTATCTCCGCTTCGTTTTCGCCGAGTTCGCCGAAGAATCCGCCGTCGCCGAATCCGGTCACAGTAAGTCTGTCTTCCGGTTCAAGTTCAATTTCAAGTTCTTCAAGAACCCGGTAGGGACTTGCAAGGGCGGTTACAACGGTTTGTTTTTCGCCGTCGATATCGACAGTTACTTTTTTGATTCTCGATGCGGACCAAAGCATCACGAACGCCAGCAAAAGCAAAAAGAATGCTATAATAAGATGGCGCGGCCGGAGTTTTGATACAAGGACTTCTGCTTTTGACATGATTTTTTGCATAAAGCCCCTCCTTTTCAGTAACCTCTATTATATTAAAAAACGGCTTGATTGTCAAATTTTTCCCCACATCGGGCGTTTTTTTATGCTTTTTGGGAATGTTTTTGTGGGTTTTTTGATGGAATTTCCGTTGCCATAACTTACCGATGATGGTATAATTTATACAGATTTATTTTTTAGCTGAAAGGGCTTTTGCCGATGGAACATAAATGTAAATGCAAAAACGGAGGAAGGGGACACAACTTTATCCCGGACCGTATAACCGTTACCGGAGAAGGCGGAAAGGAAATTTCCAACCGCGATCTCGTCTGTCACCATTGCGTATATAAAAAGCGCGGGGATACTTCTTCCTGTCTGCGTTTCGATAAAAAACCCGATGAGGTTCTTGCCGGCGGAAAATGCGAAGCATTTCTTAACGGCGACATCGACGGAAAAAACCACGGCTGCGGCGATTGCGGCGATTGCGGAGACTGCGGAAACAACTGTGGTTCCTGCGGCGGGGAATGCAGCGGCTGCGGCGGTTGTGAACATTGATTTTTACTTTTCTGAAAGAGGTGATATAAATGCCCATGAATATAATTTACCGGGAAGCGGAACCTTCCGATGCAGGAAAATTTCTTGAATACTGCAAAATCGTAGGCGCGGAAAGCGACAACCTCACCTTCGGTGCAGAGGGAATTCCTTTCACCATTTCTCAGGAAGCGGATTTCATCCGTAAATTTGCCGGAAATCCGGATTCCGTAATGCTTGTTGCTTTTGATGAAGGAGAACTTGTGGGAACAGGTGCGGTTTCTTCCATTTCCGGAAAACCGCGTTTTTCCCACAGAAGGGATATCGCAATTTCCGTAAGAAAAGATTACTGGGGAAAAGGAATCGGTTCCGGGCTTATGAACCTTCTTTTGGATTTCTGCAAAAAAACCGGAGCGGAATCCGTTGAACTGGAAGTCCGTTCCGACAACGAAAGAGCCATTGCCCTTTATAAAAAATTCGGTTTTGAAAAAATCGGAACAAACGAAAGATATTTTAAAATCGGCGGGGAATTCTTTGCCGCCGATTATATGAACCTTTATCTCTGATGAAAATATTCGGTTTCGATTTTGGAAATCTTTCCTATTCAAAGGAAGAAAACTTAAAACATAACAGGCGAGTTCTTAAAAACCTTGAACGAACCGTTGAAAACGGCTTTTCTCCGGACGGTTTTATTGAAAACCAGAACCGCCTTGCCTGCATTAAATATTCCGCAAGGGATTTTGCCTATTGCGGATGCGGATGTATCGCCTATTGGAACATTCTTTTTTCAAGGGGCAGAATAATCGGAATTCCGCGCCTTGCTTCCGAAATGGAACGGGGATGTGTTTTCCGCGGAGTTTTCGGAACAAACGCATATTTTTTGAAGCGATTTATGGAAAAAAGGGGCGAAAAAGTCGAAGTTTCCCTTTCTCCGGAAGAAATCCTTGAAAACGGCGCAAAAGAAGCAATTATAATGTATTACAAAAAGCCGCGGATCGCCCATTACGTTGCCTTTACCGCAGCAGGAAAAGACGGAAACGGAAAGAATCTTTACCGTTTTTACAACGTCTGCGGAAAGCTTATGAGAAAATTCGGCGAAGGAAACCCGGTCATTATGACGCTTGAGGATTTCATCAAAGCAACCGCATATAATTTTTCGATATATTTTAAAATCGGATGAAAAAAATCCCGCAATTCTGCGGGATTTTTTTATTTTCAATGCAACAAAACCGCCGAAAAAATTCACTTAATATATGTAAGGAAATTTTTGTAAAAAACGGGGGTGCTTCAATTGAAAAAGCTTATTGTTCTTGCTGTTGTTTTTATTTTTGCCTTTGCCGGATGTTCGCAAAAACCGGAGGAGGTCGTTCCGGAAAATCCAAATCCGGGAGAAATCCAAACCGAAATTCCCGAAACGGATTACATATGGGAAAATTTTATTGAGGAAATGGCAAAGCACGGTTATACAAGAGAGGAGATTGAATCTCTTGCGGAATACGGTTTTACAACGGAAGAAATAACCGCAATGGATTGGATCGACGTTGTAAGGGGACTCGGTATGGTTGAGTACGGTTTTGAAAAGGAAGAAGTTGAAGCCGCCCTTGAAATTCTTGAAAACGGAACGGCAAAAGACGACGAAACCTTTGTTTTAAGCGGTGACAACACCGACCGTTTTGAACTGATTGAAGATTTTGTTTCAAAGGTAAAAAGAAACGAAAGCGCTTTTGTTCACGGAACAATGGCGGGAAATCCGCTTTATTTTTATTTTGAACTTTCCTTCGAACCCGGCGAAGCAATAAAATACCGCGAAATTTCAGAATTCCGCGTTTTTAAAACCGAATTCTCCGAAATTTACGACAACGAAGCATTTGCAAGCTTTGTAAACGAAGAAGGTGAAAGCTTTTCTCTTCCGAAAATCGAACTCTGGCCCGGGGAACAGCTTAAATATTCAAAAAATCAGGACGTTCCCGGAATGCCTGTGACTCTTGATGCGGCAAAAAAGGAAGCAAGAAAAATTATGCTTTCCGCAAACGGTTACGCAAGATTTCCCGGGAACGAAGGCAAAAAACTTTTCGGTTCATACTGCGCGGTTCTTACGGAAGATTATTCGGAATATGCCGACCTTTATTTTGAAAAACTTAAACCGGAATGCGAAGGAATTTTCGATATTGCCGGAAAACCTTATTACCTTATTTATTTTTATGACGGCGAAAATTTCGTCGGCGAAGGATATTATATCTGCGCGGAAAAAAGCAGCGTTGCCTTCGGGGTAAGCATGGTTGACGGAAGATTAATGCCGATAGAATATTTTCCGAAAGCAAAAATCCAGTATTAAAACCAACAGATAAACCGCATGAGCATCAAAAAAGAGCACGGAGGTAAACTCCGTGCTCAAATTTTTATATTCCTCAGTTGGCGCCGGAATTAAAAAATTATAAAATTTTTGTTTTCCGCGCAACCGAAAGGCGGTATAATCTGTCTTAGTGGGTGAAAGGCCTTTTTAAAAAACAAAAAAGGAGGTAACAGGAGTTTTGGAAGAAGAAAGAATAACATCTTTGCTTTTTGAACGCAGAGAGGAAGCACTTTCCGCTCTTTCGGAAAAATACGGAAGAATTTGTGAAAACGTTGCAAAAAACATTCTTAAAAATAGTGAAGAAGCGGAAGAAACGGTAAGTTCGGCGCTTCTTGCGGTCTGGAATTCCGTTCCTCCGCAAAATCCGGAAAATATAGGAGCATATTTTATAAAAACCGCAAGAAATCTTGCTCTCAACAGGCTTAAATTTCTTTCGGCGGAAAAACGCGGAGGCGGAAACACCGAAATTGCCCTTTCGGAATTGGAAGAATGTATTTCTTCTGAAGCATCGCTTGAACAGAAGATTGACGAAAAGGCTTTTAAAAACGCCGTTGAAGATTTTCTTCGAACCCAACCGGAAGAAAAACGGAATATCTTCATTCTCCGTTATTGGTATATGTATTCCGTACCCGAAATTTCAGAAAAATATGGAATCAGCGAAAGCAAGGTAAAATCCGTTCTTTTCCGGATGAGAAACGAACTCCGAAAAAAGCTCAAAAAGGAGGAATTTATATGAGAAAAAACGCCCTCGAAATGATAAACGATATTGATGACGAAATGCTTCTTGCCGCAATTAAAAAAACGGAGAAAAAGAAAAACGTTTTAAGATTCGGAAAACTCCGCTGGACAGCCGTTGCCGCCGCGATTGCGCTTGTTGTTGCGGTGCCGGTTGTGGCGGAAGTTTTCGGATTCAATATTGATTTCACCGAAAACGGAAAACGTATTGAAATAAGCACAAACGCGGTTTTTGCTGCCGAAGAATTTTCCGAAGAGGTAAGAGCTGTAAAAGGTCAGGAATTTTTTATTATGCAGGATATGGAAGAAGCGGAAAATTTTATCGGAATCAATATGCCGGATAACGCAGTTCTTGACGAAGCATATCCTGATTACGTTCAGATAGACTTTTTCTCCGAAGGAAATCCGCAAAGAGTTCACTGCTATGTTTTTGTCGGCGAAAACGAAGGAAATCTTCTTACTGCTTCCACGGAAGCCTGGTATATTTTTGGAGATTATGAAACCGAAGGAATTAAAGCGGACGATATTACTGCAACTGTAAATTATAAAGCTGTTTGTGACCAGAATCCTTCCGCCTATGTTTCCGGATATGGTTTCGAGATAGATGGTATCTATCCCAAAAGTGAAAAATACGTAACCCCTTCCGGAAGAGAATGTGAAATTGTATTGTATAATAGTTATGAATTCAGAGCAAAAGGTGTTACTGTTGTTGACAGAATCCTTGTTGTTGTTGAAGTTTCCGGAAACAGCAGAGAAGATGTTTTTGAAACCGTTACAGAAATTCTTGATGCATACAATTAAAAACTGCATGAGCATCAAAAAAAGAGCACGGAGGTAAACTCCGTGCTCAATTTTTTCTTACATTCCCCTTCTGTCGATGAAATCCATCGCTTTTGCGATAAGGTTTTTGTCGTTGCGGAAGGTAACGGCTTCATAAGCGGCGTGGATTTCCATCCACTGAAGCTCGCTTACTTCCTCTTCCTGGGGGTGGAGGGTGGATTCGTTAAGGGTGAATCCGATGAAATAAATGACCTGTTTTTTAACGTTGGGCTTCGGCGAATATTCAACAGCTTCGCGGAAACCTTCGCGCAGGAAAACGCGAAGACCGGTTTCTTCGCGGATTTCGCGAAGAGCGGTTTCCATTTCGGTTTCGCCGGCTTCCATATGGCCTTTCGGGAAGGACCAATGGCCGCCGCAGCGGTGTTTAAGCAAAAGAATATGGGTTTCGCCGTCGTGTTCACGATAAATAAGGCCACCACAGGATTTTTCGTGCTTCATTTTCAAAATCTCCTATTTTGGCAAAACTTTCACTAAATATAATAATATCACCTTCGGGCAATATGTTCAAGTGGAAAAATTACAAAACTTCTTATGTTCCCGAAAAATTTACAAAGTTTTTCACAAAAAACTCTTTTACATTAAAATAAGTTAGTGTTATACTATATAACATATTAAATAAAACATTTTTAAAAGAAAGTTGAAGAAAGAAAATGAAAAAAATTCTTGCTCTTGTACTTGCTATGATGATGGTTCTTTCTCTCGGCGCCTGTTCCGGAGAAACCGAACCCGAAACTGTTGAAATTGTTCCCGCACGCGGAACCGTTGAAAACGGAATTTATAAAAACGAAGCTTTCGGCGTAACTTTTTCCGCGGGAGAAAACTGGTATTTCCTTACCGATTCCGAAATTGCCGTTTCAATGGGCGTTGCCGCGGAAGAAATTTACGGCGAAGGAACCGAAATTGTCGGCGACCATATCTATGACGTTTACTGCGTTGAAAACACAACCGGTGGAACCGTTTCGATCAACTATGAGGATCTCGGAACTATCGGCGGAATGACCGACGCAAACTATTACCTTGAAACTGTTATGACAACTCTCCTTTCTTCCGGAGCAAAAGACGGCGTTGTTGATTCTTCCATCACCAACATCAAAATCGGCGAATACGAAGTTCCCTGCCTCAATATCGTCCTTGAATATGCCGGCACAACAATTTATCAGAAAGTTATCGTAAAACAAAGCGGAAGCTGGATGGCTACCGCAACTCTTGCAAGCCTTTCCGAAGACGAAATAAACAGTCTTGTGGGAATGCTTTCTTTTGAATAATCAAAAACCTGCGGCGGAATTTTTGTTCCGCCGCTTTTTTTAACCATATTTTTCATTTTTGCTTCGGAATAAAATTTTCCGCCCGGGCAAAAATAAATCCAAAAGGATTTTTTGAAAAAGGTGGTTATAAAAATGAAAAACAACAAAAGAAGCGGTCTCGGCGGTTTTCTTGCAGGAAAAGGTTTCTATGCCGCCCTTGCGGTCTGTCTTTTCGGTGCGGTGACCGCCGCCTGGGTGACCGTTGACCGGACCATAAGTTCCGTAAACGAAGCAAAAGATGTTCCGAAACCGGAAAACCGCGTTATTGCCGACGAAAAATACGACCCGGACGAATCCCTTTTTGCCGCAGAAGACGCAGCGACCCCCAAAGAGGACGTAAAAGTTGAAAATTCCGGAACCGAAAAAAAAGAAGAATCCGCCTTCAGCATCTTCAAAAAGAAAACCGTTTTCCAGATGCCCATTAAAGGCGAAATCTGCGGAAAGCACAGCGAAGGAGAACTTGTGAAATACGAAGCTCTCAACGAATGGCGCACCCATGACGGAATCGATATTGCCGCGGAAGCCGGAACAGAGATTCTTGCCGCCGCGGACGGAAAAATCCTTTCCGTGAAAAACGACCCGCTCTGGGGAACCGTTGTCGAAATCCTTCATGACGGAAATATCGTAACAATTTACAGCGGCCTTGCACCGGAAATTTCCCTCAAAGCGGACGACGAAATCAAAGCCGGCGAAGTTATCGGAAAACTCGGCGAAACAAATCTTGCGGAAGTTGATAAGGATTCCCACCTTCATTTTGCGATGAAGGAAAATGGAAAATTCATCGACCCTCTCACAAAAATAAAATAAGCACAAAAAAGCCGGAAGGGTTTTCCCTTCCGGCTTTTTATTTTTTTAAATAATGTCGTCCTCGTCGATATCAAAATCGTCTTCGCTTATTTCGGTGATAATCGGAAGGATCATCGGAGAACGCTGGGTTGCGGTATAAAGATAGCTGCCGGCGGAATCGCGGATCCTTGTTTTAAGGTTCTGCCAATCGCGCTTGTTTTCGGAAATTCCGGAAAGAACGGCTTTTTCAACAACCTTTTTGGTATCGTTTATAAGTTTTTCGGAATCCTTTACATATACAAAACCGCGGGAAAGAATATCCGGACCGGAAAGGATTTTTCCTTTGTTGCTGAGAGTTACGGAAACGACCATGATTCCGTCTTCTCCGAGATGCTTTCTGTCACGGAGAACAACGTTTCCGACGTCGCCGACTCCAAGTCCGTCAACAAGAACCGCACCTGCGGTTACGGTTTCAACGTCGGAAATTCCGTTTACGGAAAGTTCGATAACTCTTCCGAGTTCCGGAATCACAACGTTTTCTTCCGCCATTCCCATCTGGAGCGCAAGGTCGCAGTGTTTTTTAAGATGTTTATATTCGCCGTGAACGGGGATGAAATATCTCGGTTTGGTAAGGGCAAGCATAAGTTTCTGTTCGTCCTGGCAGGCATGACCGGAAACATGGATCTGGCTGTATTTTTCATAAACAACTTCCGCGCCGAGCTTCATAAGTTCGTTTACAACCTTGCCGACATATTTTTCGTTGCCGGGAATGGGGTATGCGGAAATAATAACAAGGTCTCGGGAAGTGATATTCACTTTTCTGTGGTCGCCGGTGGACATTCTTGTAAGAGCGGACATGGGTTCGCCCTGGCTTCCGGTGGTTACGATGCAAACTTCGTTTTCCGGAAGTTTGTTGATCGCATCAAGGGAAACAACTGTTCCTGCGGGGGCTTCAAGATATCCGAGTTCGATTGCTTTTGCAACGACCTGTTCCATGCTTCTTCCGGAAACGGCAACTTTTCTTCCGAATTTGACCGCGGATTCAATTACCATCTGTACTCTGTGGACGTTGGAAGAGAAGGTTGCGACGATGATTCGTTTATCCGCACCGTTTTTGAAGAGCATATCAAAGCTTTCGCCGACAATTCTTTCGCTTGGGGTGCTGCCGGGTCTTTCGGCGTTGGTGGAATCGGAAAGAAGCGCAAGAACGCCTTTGTTTCCGAGTTCGCCGAATCTTGCAAGGTCTATTATTCCGCCCCTTGTGGGGGTGAAATCGATTTTATAGTCGCCGGTCTGGATAACAACTCCCGCGGGGGTATGGATCGCAAGGGCGCAGGAATCCGGAATTGAATGGTTTACATAGATAAATTCAACGCTCATGATTCCGGCGGGAACAATATCGCCGGGTTTTACCACGTTGAGTTTTGCAGAGCCGAGAAGTCCCTTTTCCGCAAGTTTGTTTTCGATAAGCGCCATTGAAAAACGGGTTGCGAAAACCGGAATATTAAGTTTCTGGAGAAGATAGGGGACCGCGCCGATATGGTCTTCGTGACCATGGGTGATAAAAAGACCCTTTATTTTTTCCTTGTTTTCTTCAAGATATGTGAAATCCGGAATTACAAGGTCGATTCCAAGCATTTCGTCGTCCGGAAAAGCCATTCCGCAGTCAACGATTATGATTTCGTTTTCGTATTCATAAACGGTAAGGTTTTTTCCGATTTCGCCGAGACCGCCAAGGGGAATTATTTTAAGCGGCGGGTTTTTCGAAGCGGAAGTGGGGCGGCCGCGTTTCTTTTTGTTCCAGCTCCAACCGGTTTTTTCTTCGGCAGAAACCTGTTTTTTCTCCTCTTTTGCGGGAGCGGATTTTTTTGCTTTCTTTGTTTGTTTTTTTGCGGAATCCGCGGATTTTTTTGCTTTTTTGGTCTGTTTTTTTGCGGGCGCTTCCTCTTCGCTGTGGTCATACTGCGCTTCGGGAAGGGACGCAAGGATTTTATCGAGTTTATCAAGATTTGCTTTCTGCTGTTTTGCTCTTAAAATATGGTTCAAAATTCGTCCTCCTTTTCAAGGTAACTGTTTGGTTTTATGTAATTTTCCGAACTAAAAGTCGTAATTAAGTATTTATTTCCGCAAAAATTCCGTTTTTTTGCGTTTTTTTGCAATAAATTGCAAACAGAAATATTCCAAACCGAAAAACGGCTTAGAAAATAAAAAATATAAAATTAATTCCGGTCACATACGTTACTATTATAATAATATATCATAAGCGTTTTTGTCAATAAAAATTCATTTTGTTAAAAATAAATTAAAAACCTTGCTTTTTTCTCAATATGCCGTTATGATATTTTTCAGAACAAAAAGCGAGGTGAACTCACTTGAAAGAAGTAACGATTTTTACCGACGGCGCCTGTTCCGGAAATCCGGGTCCCGGCGGTTTCGGAACAATTCTCCGTTTCGGCGGACACGAAAAGGAAATTTCCGGCGGAGAACGGAACACCACCAATAACAGAATGGAACTTACCGCAGTTATCGCCGGCCTTGAAGCGCTTAAAGAACCCTGCAAGGTCACTGTTGTAACGGATTCAAAATACGTTTCCGACGCGGTCACAAAAGGCTGGGCGGAAGGATGGCGCAAAAAAGGCTGGAAACGAAGCGGCGGAGAACCCGCTCTTAACCCGGATCTTTGGGAAAGACTTCTTAACCTTCTTGCGGTCCATGAAGTTAAGTTCCAATGGATAAAAGGTCACGCAGGCCACCCGGAAAACGAAAGATGCGACGCAATGGCCGTTTCCGAATGGCAGAAACTCAAATAAAAACAAAAACAACCGCAGGTTGAGCTTTTAATCAACAGGCGGTTGAGTTTTTATTGGCATATTCAACTTACGGTACGTTCATTTTTGCCCCGGCGGATGGTAAAATTCAGTCAAAGCAAAAACGAAAGGAGATTTTTTTAATTATGGAAACCCTCGGCAAAAGAATTTCTGAAAACAGAAAAGCAAAAAACATTAAACAGGACGAACTTGCGGAAATGCTTCTTGTTTCGCCCCAGGCGGTAAGCAAATGGGAAAACGATATTTCCTGCCCGGATATTTCCCTTCTTCCGAAACTTTCGGAAATCCTCGGAATTTCCGTTGACGAACTTCTTTCCGGAAAAAAGGAAAACGCCGTCGCCTATGTTCCGGAAGAAAAGCGGAAAGATATCAAAGATATGATGTTCAGAATTGTTGTGGATTCCGCCGACGGCGACAAAGTTCGGGTGAACATCCCCTGCGCGCTTCTTAAAGTTGCAATAGATTGCGGAATGGAAATGCCCGTTGTTTCCGGAAACGAAACCGTAAGCAGCGCTTTTAAAAATATTGACCTTGCTAAAATTTTTGAAATGGCCGAAAAAGGCGCAATCGGAAATCTTGTTGAAGTTGAAAGCAGTGAAGGCGACATTGTAAATATTTTTGTGGAGTAAGCCTATGAAAATTAAAATTTCTGAAAGCGGAAATGCAAAAATCCGAATCTGGCTTCCAACAAGGCTTGTTTTTAACCAGCTTTCGGTAACGCTCTATGCTTATTTTGTAAAAAAAGGTATTTGCCAAAGCCAGATTTCTTTTGACGGAAAAAGCCTTAGAAAATTTATCCGCGGGTTTTATAAATGCCGCAAAAAATTCGGTGGAAAGCTTGAGATTGTTGATATTGAATCCAAAAACGGCGATTCAATAAAAATAGTTTTATAAAAAAGAAAAAGCACCCCTCGGGGTGCTTTTTTTAATAATCGTTCAAATCGATCGTATTGATAAGGTCGATAAGTTCCTCGATTCCTCTTCCGGTGAGGGAACTTGTTATTACAATATGTCTTGCGCCGGCGTTATGGAGAAAAAGTTCCGCCTGTTCGGTGGAAACGTCGTCGGAATCCGCTTTTGTGACTATTCCGATGACCGGTTTCGCAAAACTCATGGAAAACATCTGGGGAAGGCGGCAAATATCGTTTCCGCAGTCGTGGCAGAAACAGACGATATCCGCATCGTATGCGGGGGTTATTGCGGCGCCGCGGCTGAAAAACGGGGTATCCGTATATTCGCCGGGGGTGTCGATTGCGTCGGACCAGGCCTCGATGGACTGGGTTTTGTGATAAGTCATATCAAGGTTATGAAGGCGGCGGATAAGGGTCGTTTTTCCGCAGCGGGAACGGCCGACAAGAATTATTTTTCGCGATTCGATTTTCTTCGTAAGACCGAGAGAGCGGTGATATTCTTCCCTGTCCTCCGGATTTACAAGAGCGACGTTTACGGAATCTTTTTCAGACAAAACCTCACCTCCGCAAAGATTTTAGATATGGCTTTATTTTATCCGTTTTCCGATGCTTTTTCAATAGATTTTCCGAAAAAGGGTTTATGTAAAAGAGATTTTATGGTATAAATAAAACATAATTAAGCCTCCCTTGTGTAAAAGGGAGGTCACCGAAGGTGACGGAGGGATTGTAACCCCGTCACATGAAAAGGAGCCTGCTTTATGAAAGTTCTTTTTGAAGATAAATTTATAATAATTGTTGAAAAACCGGCAAACGTTCTTTCGGAACCGGGTCCGGGCGGCGAAGATATCGTGACCCTTGCGTCGAACCATGTCTGCAAACCCTGCTATCTTGTTCATCGCCTTGACCGCAACACCGGCGGCGCAATGGTGCTTTCAAAAATGCAGAAAGCAACCGGAAAACTTTCCGAAGAAATCCAGAAGCGCGAATTTGAAAAGGAATATATCGCCGTGATAAAAGGCGTTCCGGAAGAACCGGAAGGCGTTTTCGAAGACCTTCTTTTCAAGGATTCCCAAAAGAACAAAACCTTTGTTGTAAAACGCGAACGAAAAGGAGTTAAATTTGCAAGCCTTGAATATAAAGTTCTTGGCACCATTGAACACGCTGAGCACGGAAAAATCTCCCTTGTTCTTGTAAAACTCCATACAGGAAGGACCCACCAGATCCGCGTCCAGTTCGCAAGCAGAAAAATGCCCCTTCTGGGTGACGGAAAATACGGAAGCCGCGACAACCATTGTGAAACCGCTCTTTGGAGCCGCCGCCTTGCATTCAAACACCCAATCACCGGCGAAAAAATCGAAGCCGTTTCAATGCCTCCGGCGGAATATCCCTGGAATCTTTTCGATATTGCAAATATTATATAAAAGAAATGAGCACCGCAATTTTGCGGTGCTCATTTTGTTTTTTATCCAATTAAAAGTCCGAAGGAATAGCTTGCGGCGTTCAGCAGAAAAGAGGCGAAAAACGCCTTTTTTATGCCAAAATCGCCCATTTTGCAATAAAGTATCCATTCGGTTGCAACCGCCGCGATTTCGAGAAAAGCGGTTGCGATATAAAATCCCGGAACTTCCGGAAAAGGCGCAAAATTTGCCCAGAAAATCAAAAGAAGATTAACAAGAGGATTCGTCAGCATATTTACGAGCACGCTGTGATAAAGGGTTTCCTTCTTCCGGACAAAAATGAGCACCAACGCTCCTTCAATGAGCACCGTCAGCAGAAGGTTTTTCAGAAGGATCAAAACAAGACTCATTTTTTCTTGTTTTTCTTCTTATATTTTCCGCAGCGTTTTCCGTTCGGAACTTTTTCGGAATCGGAAGGTTTTTCGCCGCGCATATATGCGTTTACTTTTTCGGTTGTTTCGCGTTTAAGTTTTTCGCGTTCTCTTCTCTGGCGGTTGGTTTCCTTGATCTGGTCTTCGGAAGGATGTTTTACGTGGTGCCAATATTTAAGTCCGAAGAAAACCATGGACATAAGGGCAAAGGAAAGGATTGTTGTAATAATAAGAACCCATACAGAACCGTTCATTTTTTGAAAAATCTCCTTATTTTTTACGTTTTGCAATAAATATTATTATAGCGATTCCGGCGATAATTGCAAGGGATGTTAAAACAAATTCCGCTTTTGAACCGAGGAACGCAAAGGCAAAATCTTTTTTTGCTTTTGGAAGATACTGATACTTCATTTTATTTTCAGTCCTTTTTTATTTTTCCGAGGATGAACGCAATTGCAAGAAGCGCAACCGCCGCCGCAACGATTATTCCTGTTATAACGGAATTCGCAGAAACTGCGGGGATTTCCGGTTCGATCGGGATAAGGTCAAGAAGAATACGCATTTTAAAAAACCTCTTATTTTTTCCTTTTTACAGCTTTGGCAATAAGAATTGCGGCACCGATTACAATAATTCCGCCGAGAAGCCATGGCGCAAAAACCGAAAACATATCCGCCGCAATTTCAATCGGACTTACGGAAACAATATCAAGGAAAATTTTCATTTCGTGTTCTCCTTATTTTTTGTTTTTAACCGCTTTTACAATAAAGATAATTGCCGCCGCGCCGATTCCGATTCCGAGAACATACGGAAGAACGGAAGGTTCTTTTGCAATTTCCACAACAGCCTCGCTTTCGGGGATTATAAGGTCAAGAAAATATCTCATTTTTCGTTTTCCTCCTTTTTATTTTTACGAACTGCAAACTGAATTAATTTAACCGCGCCGAAAACAATTCCGGCGGCAACAAGGATCATCAGAAGAAAAGTTCCGCCGATCATCGCATACATCGGGCCTACTGCAACGTCAAGAAGATACATTTTTTATTCCTCCCTGTTTTTTGAAATGGCTTTTTTAATAAGTTTTACCGCAACAAAAACAATTCCCGCAACAATTGCGCCGACGGCAAGAAAACCGCCCGCAAGAAAAGCATAGGGTACCCAAAGAGGCGCAACGTCAAGAAAAATCATTTTTCATGCACCTCCAAAGATTTTTTGTTTTCAGCGGAAAAATAAATGCAGGCGGCGGAAACAAGAACCGCCGGAACAAGCAAAAATATTTTTCCGGTTATTACCGCAAAGAAACTCGGAACAGCACCGAGAAGCAAAGCCGCCGTTGTTAAACCGAAGGCGATTCCCGGGTTCTTCGGAAGCTTTTCGGCACAGATTCCGAGAGTTATGGGCATTGTCATGTTGAAAAGGATAATTCCAATCACGGAAACAATCATATTTCCGCTTCCGAAGATAAGAAGCGGAAGCGAAGCCAGAAGAGTTATGATTCCGGTGCGCCTTGCGCCGAAAATATCCGCCGCAAAACCGCCGATGAATTTTCCGAAGAAGGCCGCAAAACCCGAAACAAGACCGAGCTTCATTGTGGTTTTCCATTCCATCGGAATTGCCGTTCCGCCGAAGGAACGGATCACAACCGAAAGAAGCGCAAGACCGAGAACGATCCAGATTCCGGTTTTTTTGTTTGCGATTCTGGAAATATCGCAATCTTCAAACGCGGGGAATTTTTTGTTCGCAATAAAGCAGATCACCGCGCAGAAAACTGCCAGAAGAGCGGGTTCAATCAGAAGAACGGGGTTAAAATCGCTCATTCCGGTTTTTGTTCCGTGAAGAGTTCCGAGAACAACGCCAAGGGCGCCGGCGGAAACAAAAATTCCGCTTCGGGAAAGTTTTCCGCCGGAATGAACAAGGCTGTCGATTCCGCCGCCCACATGGAAAAATGCGTTTCCGAGGGCAGTTACAACAAACGAAACCCAGGGAGCAAACGGCGAAACAAGAACGGCGGAAAGAACAAGAACACATCCGAGCGCCGAAGAAGGGAATTTTCTGTGTTCGTCGCAATATGCTCCGATTATCATCTGTAAACCGAAGGCAATAAAGTTATAAAGAATAAAGCCGAAGGCCCTTTCCGTTCCGGAAATTTCCGCGGAAAAATATCCGAACAGAATCCAGAAACAAAGATAATCCACCGCAAAATGTGAAAAAGTATATGCAAGAAGGGAAAATGTTTTCATCCGGAAAGCCTCCTTTCATATATAAAGACGCAAAAAATTCGCAAATGTTGCAAGCTGAAAGTTAATTAGAACTCCGTAGGGGCGACCCTGTGTGGTCGCCCGCAAAAAAAGGTTTCCCGGAGGGCAGGCTCCCTTGTGCAAAGGGAGCTGGATTTTGCCGAAGGCAAAAGACTGAGGGATTGTAACCCTGTCCGATTAAAAACGGGCGGATAATTTTAAAGATACAACCCCATTTCTTTAAAAAAAGAAACCGGGTTGTGCCCGAAAGAAAGGGTACACCCCTGCTGTCGCTCCCGCGACCGCTGTCCCCTTTTTAGGGGACAAAG